>DATNCB010000239.1:0-2228 GCA_035571715.1 Ramlibacter sp. | reverse complement strand
GGCGCCGACTTGCCGCCGATCAGCACGCAGCGAGGCGTCCACGCGGCGGTATCCCCACGCTTGATACGGTCGTAGAGGTGAATCACGTGCAGTACGTTCAGCAGCTGGCGCTTGTACTCGTGGATCCGCTTGACCTGCACGTCGAAGAGTGCCTCCGGGTCGAACGTCACCCCGCACTCGGCCAACACCAGCTGCGCCAGGCGCTCCTTGTTGGTCCGCTTCACCTGGCGCCAGCGCTCTCGGAAGGCGCCATCCTCCACCAACGGGAGCAGGCCGCGCAGACGGTCAAGATCCACCTCCCATCCGACTCCGATGGTTTCGTCCAAAAGCCGCGCCAGACCGGGGTTGCACCAGGCGAGCCAGCGCCGCGGGGTGACGCCGTTCGTTTTGTTGTTAAACTTGTGCGGCCACAGCTCAAAGAAATCGCGGAACAATCCCTCGGCCAGCAGCCGCGAGTGCAGGGCGGCCACGCCGTTGACCGAAAAGCTGGCCACGATGGCCAGATAGGCCATCCGCACCGTCGGTTCACGTCCTTCCTCGATCACGGACATGCGCCGCAACCGCTCGGTGTCGCCGGGCCAGTGGCGGGCCACCTCGGCCAGGAAACGGGCGTTGATCTCGAAGATAATCTCCAGAAGCCGCGGCAGCAGCTGCCGGAAGAGCCGTACCGGCCACTTTTCAAGCGCTTCCGGCAGGAGGGTGTGGTTGGTGTAGGCCATGGTGCGTGCGGTGATCTCCCAGGCATGCTCCCACCCCAGCCCGTGCTCGTCCATCAGCAGCCGCATCAGCTCGGCCACGGCGCAGCTGGGGTGGGTATCGTTGAGCTGGAAGACGTTCTTCTCGGCGAAGCAGGAAAAATCTGCGCCATGGACTCCCACCCAGCGGGCCAGCACGTCCTGCAGGCTGGCCGCGGCGAGAAAGTACTGCTGGCGCAGCCGCAGCTCCTTGCCGTTTTCGCTGGAGTCGTTGGGATAGAGCACCAGGGTGATCTGCTCGGCACTGTTTTTGGCTGCCACCGACTCGGGGTAGAGGCCGGCGTTGAACTCGCCCAGGTCGAACTCGTCAGTGGCCGCGGCCTTCCAAAGCCGCAGAGTATTGACGGTGCCGTTCTGGTATCCAGGGATAGGGACATCATAGGGGATGGCCAGCACGTAGTTTGCGTCGATCCAGCGTGCAACGAGCCGGCCGGCATCGTCGCGGTGGTATTCGGTGCGGCCGCCGAAGCGCACCCGCTGGGTGTACTCGGGACGCTCGATCTCCCAGGGATTACCGTCGCGCAGCCAGTGATCCGGCTCCTCCAACTGTTCCCCATCGACGATCTGCTGGCGGAACATGCCGTAATCGTAGCGAATGCCGTACCCTGTCACAGGCAGCTGCAGGGTGGCGCAGCTGTCGAGGAAACAGGCGGCCAGCCGCCCCAGGCCGCCGTTGCCGAGCCCCGCGTCGTGCTCGGACTCGGCCAACTCCTCCAGCTCCATTCCCAGGCACTGCAGTGCTAGGGCAGTGTTCTCTTCCAGCCCCAGGTTAAGCATGGCGTTGCCCAAGGCACGCCCCATGAGAAACTCCAGAGAGAGGTAGTAGGCCTGCTTGCAGTCGGTTTCCTCATGGGCGTAACGGGTCTGCTTCCAGCGCTCCATCAGCCGTTCTCGCAGGGTCATCACCAGGGCCTGATAGGCATAGTGGGCGGAGCGGCAGTTGCGGTCGCGCCCCAGGGCGTGGGTGTAGTAGCGGCGAAAATCATTGACCAGATTAAGTACGTCCATGCCCAGGAGGGGCAAATCGGTCAGGCTGTCGGTCAGTACGTTTTGCTTGAGATGCTTTTTGGTCATGGCGTTATTCCTCTGATTGTCTGGGCTGTACCGGCCGGCTAGGCCCGGTCATTTTATCAAGCCTGGATGATTTCATTCTCGCGAAGCGTCACCGCATGAGAGGCATGCTCCACCAACGCAAGCATCTGATGGTACCTGGCCACCTCCCCGCGCTGGGATGTCCTTACACTGAAGTACGGAGCCGGGGCGGAAACGTCCACCGCGAGCCGGTCGTCAAATACCGCGAAGTTGAAGGAGCAGTCTTTCGCCCACCCTGCCTCCCCCCCCGCCGGCAGTTCGTCCCGATAGGCCACTTTCACCTCGATCCCGTCGTCGTAATGAGTCCTGAGCATCCTCTGTACTTCCGGCTCGGAAAGTTGATCGCGCCGCAGAACGAAGGTCCGCGCAACCTTCACTCCC
>DATNCB010000238.1:0-12022 GCA_035571715.1 Ramlibacter sp. | reverse complement strand
AAAGAGCACCGCCACAAGGGGCCGCGCCCGCCGCCTGGTGCAGATGATTCCGGGGCTGCTGGCCAAACTGCGCGAAGGTCTGGACCGTATCGAATACCCGCCGGAGCTCACGGCCCGTTTCTTCAACAACCTCATCACCATCCACCGCGCCGCAGTGCATGAGGGCCGCGACGCCATCAGCAAGGCCGCGGCCGATGCGGCCGAAGCCCAGGAATCCGAATTCAGCGACAGCATGCAGGAGGCCGCCGCCATCTGGCTGGACAGCCGCGAAGCCGCCGAATCCGGTTATCTCGCGGACGAGGCGTTGTCGGCCGCCAGTCCCGCCAGTCCCGATGCAATGGCGGAAGAGCCGGCGGGCCCAGCCCGCGCCGCCGAGATGCGCACCGGCGCCTGGGTCGAGCTGATGGTCAACGGCCAGTGGCTGCGGGCCCAGCTCACCTGGGCCAGCCCGCATGCGACCTTGTTCATGTTCACGTCGCTGGCCGGTTCCGCCCATTCGATGTCGCGCCGGACCCTGGACCGGCTGCGCGCGCTAGGCCAGATCAAGGTCGTGGCCGAGCGCAATGTGGTCGACGAAGCGCTCGATCAGGTCGCGAAGGCGGCACTGAAGAACAGCCTCGACGGCAAGAGCTGAAATCACTCAATTTGCCGGGGCAGCGGTTGTTATTCCCTCCCGTCCCGGGGGAGGGTGAGGGTGGGGGCACGCCCGCCAACCCCCCGCGCGCCGATAATCAAGAGTTTGCACCGCAGCTCCGAAGCGACACCACAATGGCTCAATACGTCTTCATCATGAACCGCCTCGGCAAGATCGTGCCGCCGAAGCGCCATATCCTCAAGGACATCTCCCTCTCGTTTTTCCCGGGCGCCAAGATCGGCGTGATCGGCCTGAACGGCTCCGGGAAATCCACGCTCCTGCGAATCATGGCGGGCGTCGACAAGGAATTCGAAGGGGAAGCTACGCCCATGCCGGGGCTGAGCATCGGGTACCTGCCGCAGGAGCCCAAGCTCAATGCCGAACACACGGTGCGGCAAAGCATCGAGGAAGCGATGGGCGAGGTGTTCGCCGCCAAGGCCAAGCTCGAGGAGGTCTACGCGGCGTACGCGGACCCCGACGCCGATTTCGACGCGCTGGCCGCGGAGCAGGCGCGCCTGGAAGCCGTGATCGCAACGGCCGGCACCGATTCCGAACACCAGCTCGAGATCGCCGCGGACGCGCTGCGGTTGCCGCCCTGGGAGGCGGTGATCGGCGTGCTCTCGGGCGGCGAGAAACGGCGTGTCGCGCTGTGCCGGCTGCTGCTGTCCAAACCCGACATGCTGCTGCTGGACGAACCGACCAACCACCTGGACGCCGAGAGCGTGGAGTGGCTGGAAGTGTTCTTGAAGCGCTTTCCCGGCACCGTCGTGGCCATCACCCATGACCGCTACTTCCTGGACAACGCCGCCGAGTGGATTCTCGAACTCGACCGGGGGGCGGGCATTCCGTGGAAGGGCAACTACAGCACCTGGCTGGAGCAGAAGGAAGCGCGGCTGGAGGCCGAGCAGAAGTCCGAGGACGCGCACACCAGGGCGATGAAGAAGGAGCTGGAGTGGGTGCGCCAGAACCCGAAGGCGCGCCAGGCCAAGAGCAAATCGCGGCTGGCCCGGTTCGAGGAACTGTCCGACTACGAATACCAGAAGCGCAACGAGACCCAGGAGATCTTCATCCCGGTGGCCGATCGCCTGGGCAACGAAGTGATCGAGTTCGTCAACGTCAGCAAGTCGTTCGGCGACCGCATGCTGATCGACAACCTGAGCTTCAAGGTGCCCGCCGGCGCGATCGTCGGCATCATCGGGCCGAACGGCGCCGGCAAGTCCACGCTCTTCAAGCTGGTGGCCGGCAAGGAAAAAGCGGATGGCGGCGAAGTGAAGGTCGGCACGACCGTGAAGATGGCCTTCGTCGACCAGCACCGCGATGAACTCGAGAACCAGAAGACGGTGTGGGAAGACATCTCGGGCGGGCTGGACATCCTGAACGTCGGCAAGTTCCAGATGGCCAGCCGCGCCTATGCCGGGCGCTTCAACTTCAACGGCGGCGACCAGCAAAAGCGGGTGGGCACGCTCTCGGGCGGCGAGCGCGGCCGGCTGCATCTGGCCAAGACCCTGATCGCGGGCGGCAACGTGCTGATGCTGGACGAGCCCTCGAACGACCTGGACGTGGAAACCTTGCGTGCCCTGGAGGACGCGTTGCTGGAATTCGCGGGCAGCGTGATGGTGATCAGCCACGACCGCTGGTTCCTGGATCGCATCGCCACCCACATCCTGGCGGCCGAAGGCGACAGCCAGTGGACCTTCTACAACGGCAACTACCAGGAATACGAAGCCGACAAGCGCAGGCGCCTGGGTGAGGAAGGCGCCAAGCCGCACCGCATGCGCTACAAAGCGTTGAAGTGAACATCCAGTATCAGGCGTTGTACCGCGCCTGCATGAAAGAGGCGGCGGCCCAGGGCAGGACGCTGATGCAGCGGCTGGTTCGCAGCGCGGCCGCCTCCATGCCCCACCGCGCCGCGAGAGCACGCGACGAGCACGAGCGCGCGCTTATCAAGGACGCTGCCCGTACGCTCATGAAGCACGAGAACGCGTTATGCGAGGCGTATCCCCAGGCGCTGCTGGCGGAATTCGCGCAGGCGATCTCGGGCGATAACCGCAGGTCCGGCCCGCTGAGTTTCGACGCGCTGGAACTGATGGGCGATGACCAGATGCAGCAGAGCGTGGACCTCATGCGCCTGCAGCAGATCGTGCTGGCGACTGTGGAGCCGGAGCTCACGGAGCTGAACGCCCTCATCTGCGCGGTACAGGGGATGACGAACGTGCAGGCCGAGCGCAATCCGCTGCGCCCCGAAGTTTACGTGCGCAGCCTGCGGACGGTCGCGATGCAAAGCCCCGTACCGATGGCGGTGCGCTCGCGCTGGATGGACAGCCTGGGCGAAGCGCTGGGGCCGGAATTGGCGCGCGTGTACCAGGAACTGTGCGTCCTGTTGCGGTCCAAAGGTGTTCCCGAGGCGAGCTTTCAAGTCATCCCGACGCCGGATGACAAGGCCTCGGCGCAAGGTGCCGCTGGCACCACGGGCGCTGCGGGCGCCGCAGCGCAGGCGAACACCTTGCTCAATGTCAGGCAGTTGCGGCGGCTGCTCTCCGGCGAGCTGGACGAGCCGGCTGCCGGTCACGAGGCCGGCGCTGCGGCGGCCGACTTCGCGCCTACCGTGCCGGCGGCGCTTGAAGCCTTGCAGGAGATGAAGCAGGTCGACCGTGTCATGAAGCGTTTGCAGAAGCGCCAATCTGACCCGCAGGGTGGGCCACCGCCGCAGGCGGCGCGCGGGGAAGGTCAGGCACTGGGGCAGGAAGTGGTCAACCTGATGGTCGAGAACATCGCCAGTGATGCGCGCCTGCTGCCGCCGGTGCAGCAGACCGTGCGCGATCTCGAACCCGCCCTGCTGCGCCTGGCGCTGAGCGATCCGCGCTTTTTCAGCGACCGCAAGCATCCCGCCCGCCGGCTGCTGGAGCAGATGACCCAGCGCAGCCTCGCCTGGCAGAGCGTCGATGCGCCCGGTTTCGCCGGCTTCCTCGAGCCCTTGCAGCAGGCGGTGGATGCATTGCTGACCACGCGCGCGGGTGGGGCCGAGCCTTTCGACTTCGCGCTGAAGATGCTCGAGCAAGCCTGGGGCGACCAGCAGCAGCGTGATCGCCACTACCGCGAAAAGGCCGTGCGCACGCTCCTGAAGGCCGAACAGCGTAACCTGCTGGCCGAGAGGATCGCGAAGGAGATGCGCGGGCGCGCCGACGTATCGGCGGCGCCGCGCGAGATCAGCGCGTTCATCCTCGGGCCCTGGTCGCAGGTGATGGCCCAGGCGCGCCTGGCCGATGAAGGCGGCGCGGCCGATCCGGGTGGATTTGCGGGCGTGGTGGGCGACCTGCTCTGGAGCGCGCAGCTGAAGCCGGCAGGAGCCAACGCGGTGAAGCTGGCCAAATTGGTGCCTGAAATGGTCGGGAAACTGCGCCATGGGCTGGCCACCATCGACTATCCGGCGCCGGCCACCGAGCGCTTTCTCGACTATCTTGCAGCGGGCCACGCGGCGGCGATGCGCTCGGGCGAGCAGCCGTCGCGGCCGCTGCCGCTTTCCACCAGCATGACGCGTGCGGAGCTGGAAGCCATGTTCGGCAGCGACGAGGAAGGCGGGCCCGGCCCGTGGCTGGCGCCGACCGAAGCCCAGAACTCGGGATTCATGGATACCCATCAGTCCGTACCGCCCAGGCCGCTGTTCCAGCCGACGCAGCCCGGCTTCGGCCACACCCGCCCGCTGGCCGGGGAAATGACGCCGACCGTGCCCGAAGCGGACGTGCGGCCCGGCGCCTGGGTGGAGATGCTGATCGACGGCGGCTGGTCGCGCTATCAGGTGACCTGGGCCAGCCCGCATGGCACGCTGTTCATGTTCGCCAATGCCGCGGGCAAGACGCATTCCATGACCCGCCGGCTGCTGGACAAGATGCTGCAAGGCGGCACGCTGCGCATGATCTCGGGCCAGGCGGTGGTCGACGGCGCTCTGGATGCGGTGGCGCAGGCGGCTCTGCTAAATAGCCTGGATCTCAAGCTTTAACTACAGAACATCCGCTTCACCTCTGCGCGAGCTTGCGCCTGACCAGCCCGATGTTGCTTCGGAGCGCATAAAGCTCGTCCGCGTACGACAGCGGCACGCTGATGCGGCCGACCTTTTCTTCCAGCGCGTTCAGCTCCTGTGCGAGATGCGTGGGCTCCGCCTCGCCGGCGTCCATCTTGAGTTCGATCGCGCGCAGCTGGCCATACCAGCGGAACACGCGCGAACGGATGCGGAACTGGTACAGCGGAGGCACGATGCGAGACAGCGGCAGCAGGATCGCGATGATGATGCCTAGCGCCAGCCACATGCGCTCGACCAGGTTCGCCAGCCAGAACGGCAGGTAGCGCTGCAGGAAGGGCTGGCCGCCCTTGATCGCGCGTTCGGCTTCGCGCGCCACGGGGTACTCGCTGTGTTCGATGGTTGGGAACGTGCCGGCCCGGTTGAACCAGCCGGCCGGACTGTGCAGGTCGCGCGCCGCCTGCGCGAATAGCTGCAGCAGCGCCGGATGCGTCTGCTTGCGCGTGAGCAGCGCGGTGGTGGTCGCCACCAGCCGCAGGTTGCCGGGCGGCATGTCGCGCGCCAGGTCCACCACCCCGCGCGGCAGCACTACGGGCGTGAGGAATGGAAAGCGCCGCGAATAGGCTTCGCTTTGCGCGAAGTCCATCAGCTTCACGCCCGGCGTCTGCAGCAACATCTGCACCATCAGCGATTCGGGCGCGGAGGCGAACACGATCGCATCGAGCTCGCCGGCCAGGAAGGCGACCGTCGCCGGCGTTTGTTCCAGCCGCGAGAGCGCGATGCTTGGCGCGTCGATCTTGTTGGCCTGGAACAGTTTGTCCATCAGGCTGGGCACGCCGCTGCCCGCGGTGCCCACGTTCAGCTTCAGCCCCTGCAGCTGAGGCAGCGCGGTGAGCACGGCCGTGGCGCTGGTCTTGCGTGCGGACTCGTCGCGATAGAACAGCCAGATCGGTTCGACGAACAGGCTGCCCAGCGATTCGATGTCCTCTTCGTCGGCCGCCGCGCGTTCGTTGCTGCCGCCTTGCACGAACCCCAAGTCGGCCTTGCCCTCGCGCAACAGCCGCAGGTTGTCCGAGGAACCCTGGCTCGGCACCAGCACGACTTCGATATTCTCGGCCGCGAGCTTTTTGCGGTAGCGCTGGCCGAATTCGTCGTAGGCGCTTTGCGCCGGTCCGGTGGCCAGCGTCACGCGCTTGGGCGGTGTCGGGTCCAGCCACAGATAGGTCAGCACGAGCAGCCCGACGGCCAGAACCGCGAACGGGCCGGCGGCAATCAGCAGCTCACGGATCGACAGCAGGGTGTGGTGGATGACCTTGGGCATGGGATCCGATTATTCCCTCCCCTTTCGGGGGAGGGCTAGGGTGGGGGCGGAGTGAGCAATCAGCTCAGGTCGCCGGCAGCGGGCAAATGCAGCTTGCCAATGGTGATGCCCTGCGCCGCGCGCACCGCACGCACGACGGCGAGCGCAACGGCTTCCGCAGCCATGGTGCCCAGCAGCAACATGCCGATCGACCGGCCGGCCCGGCCCGTGCCCAGCGCGAACAGCGTATCGCCATCCGCCATGGTGTGCACCGGGTTGATGCTGCGCGCCAGCCCGTCGTGGCCCATCGTCGCCAGCCGCGCGGCCTGGACTTTCGTGATCACGGCATCGGTCGCAATGACACCGATCGTTGTGTTGGTGCCGGCCAGCGGCACCTTGGGCGGCTCGCCGCGCAGCAGGGCCCGCCGCGCGTCGATCGGGGCCTTGCCATTGCGGGTGCGGGCACCAGCGATCACCTGGCCGGTGTCGGGATCGATCACATCGCCCACGGCGTTGCAGGCGATCAGGGCGCCCACGGTGATGCCGTCCACGCTGACCGAAGCGGTGCCGATACCGCCTTTCATCGCCCGTTCGATCCCGAAGACCTTGCCGACGGCCGCGCCGGTGCCGGCACCCACATTGCCTTCGGCCGACGCCTTGGCCGATGCCAGTTCGCAGGCGCGATAACCGGCGGCGGCATCCGGCCGGATCGACGCGTCGCCTACCAGCAGATCGAACAGCACCGCGCCGGGCACGATCGGCAGCCGCGCCGGCCCGACCGGAAACCCGACGCCTTGTTCTTCCAGCCATTGCACGACGCCGGTGGCCGCGTCCAGTCCCCAGGCGCTGCCGCCGGCCAGCAGGATGGCGTGCACGCGATCGACCAGGTTGGTGGGCGCCAGCAGGTCGGTCTCGCGCGTGCCCGGGGCCGCGCCGCGCACGTCCACGCCGGCGATCGCGCCTTCGCGCGCGATCACGACGGTGCAGCCGGTGGGTCGCCGCGTGTCGGT
This sequence comes from Ramlibacter sp., assembly GCA_035571715.1. Taxonomy (GTDB): domain Bacteria; phylum Pseudomonadota; class Gammaproteobacteria; order Burkholderiales; family Burkholderiaceae_C; genus Ramlibacter. The sequence continues at coordinate 5,063 of DATNCB010000238.1, read as the reverse complement.
GAAATGGCCGACCTCGATGCCGGCGACGTCGGTGATCGCGCCGCCTTTGGAACGCCTGGCCTTCGATGTGCTGGTCATGGGAGAACGATTATCCACAACGGGACAAGCTCGCATGAGTGCATTAGGATTGGAGGCAGTCTCACCGCGGGGCGACCATGGAAATGAAATCGCATTGGGAACAGGTTTATCAGTCGAAGCCGGTCGATTCGGTCAGCTGGTACCAGCCGCACGCGTTGCGATCGCTGGAGCTGATCCGGCGGGTGGCGCCCCGTCTGGACGCCAGCATTCTCGACGTCGGCGGCGGAGCCTCGACGCTGGTGGATGATCTGCTGGATGCGGGCATGACGCGCGTGGGTGTGCTGGACATTTCGGTCGCGGCGCTTCAGGTCGCACGCCGGCGCCTGGGGGCGCGCGCGGATCGTGTGCAGTGGATCGAAGGCGACATCACATCGGTCGAGCTTGCGCCGGCCAGTGTGGATGTGTGGCATGACCGCGCCGTCTTCCACTTCCTGACCGAGCCCGAGGACCGGGCCGCGTATGTGCGCCAGGTGCGCCGCGCCGTGAAGCCGGGCGGCCATGTGATCGTCGCCGCGTTCAGCCCCGACGGGCCGCCCAAATGCAGCGGCTTGCCGGTCGTCAGGTATGCGCCGGATGCACTGCATGCGCAGTTCGGCGACGCATTCGAGCTCGTGCAGCACGAGCTCGAGGACCACCATACGCCGTCAGGGGCGATCCAGCATTTTGTGTATTGCCTGTGCGTGATGCATTAATGCCTGCACCCAAGGCCGATTGGCTCGAGCTGAAAATTCCGCCGCCCGTGATTGCAGTCGCGGCGGCTGCCGTCATGTGGGGCTTGGCGCGTGCTTTTCCCGCTTTCGACGTACCCAACGGGATGCACGCGCCAGCGGCCGTGCTGATCGCGTTCGCCGGCGTCATCCTCGCGGCCTCAGGCATCGTCACGTTCCGTCGGGCCCGCACGACGATCAATCCCCACAAACCGGGAGAAGCGACAGCGCTCGTGTCGTCCGGCCCGTATCGCTTCACCCGCAATCCCATGTATGCAGGCCTGTTGCTCGTCCTGCTGGCGTGGGCAGCTTTCCTGTCGTCGTTGTCGGCGCTGCTGGGGCCGGTTGCCTTCGTGCTCTACATCAACCGCTTCCAGATCGCACCCGAAGAGCGCACGCTGCAACTGCTGTTCGGAAGCGAGTACGCCGCCTACAAGACCCGGGTGCGGCGCTGGCTGTGACCCTCACTCACGAATCGTCCCGCCGGATGCCAAGCTGCTTGACCAGCCGGGAGAGGTACGGCTGGGTCACGCCCAGCCGCTCGGCCGCCCTGGTCTGGTGGCCGCCGGCCTGTTCCAGCGCGCGCAGGACGACCAGCCGCCGTGCTGCCGTCACTGCTTCGCTGTAGGGCAAGTCGAACAACTCTTCGGTTTTCGTGATGGCCGCGGCGCCCGTGGCCATCGCGCTTCCGATCAATTCCTCGGGCAGGTCGCACAGACCCACGGTCTCGCCGGCCAGCAGCACACAGCGCTCCATCACGTTCGACAACTCACGCACATTGCCCGGCCAGGCGTAGCGTTGCAGGGCCTGTTTCACATCGTCGGCGAGCAGCGGCGGCGCGCGGCCCGACTCGGCCGCGTGTTTGCCCAGGAGCCACTCGGCCAAAGGCAGGATGTCGCCGTCGCGTTCGCGCAGGGGCGGAATCCTGATGCTGATCACCTTCAGACGGTAGTACAGGTCCTCCCGGAAGGTGCCGGCGCGAATATGCGCGCTCAGGTCGCGATGGGTAGCCGCAATGACCCGGATGTCGGCGCGCTGGGTCCGATCGCTGCCCAGCCGTTCGTATTCCTTCTCCTGCAACAGGCGCAGCAGCCTGGCTTGCAGCGATTGCGGCAGCTCGCCGATTTCGTCGAGGAACAAGGTGCCGCCGCGCGCCGTCTCCACCCGGCCCGGGCGCGCGCGATCGGCGCCGGTGAAGGCCCCTTTCTCATGCCCGAACAGTTCGCTTTCCAGCAATTCGCCTTTGAGCAGCGCGCAATTGACAACCACGAAGGGATGCTCGGATCGCGTGCTCTGCAGATGCAGCGCCCGTGCGATCACTTCCTTGCCGGTACCCGTTTCTCCCAGCAGCAGCACCGTCGCATTGCTGGGCGCCACCCGCTCCACCGTTTCCGCGACGCGGGCCATCCCCGGATCGGCGCCGCGCACCCATAGATGGTTGCGCCCGAGCTCCTTGCGCAAGTTGTGCACCTGGCTTTTCAGGCCGCGGTTTTCGAGCGCGCGCCGCACCACCAGCTGGATGGTCGCGGCGTCGAACGGCTTGGCGATGAAGTCATAGGCGCCGGCACGCATCGCGCGTACGGCCTTGGACATGTCGCCGTGGGCGGTGATCACGATGACCAGCGGCGGAGCGCTCTGGCATTGCAGGCTGTCGAGCACCGCGAAGCCGTCCATGCGAGGCATTTCGAGGTCCAGCAGCAGCAGGTCGGCACCATCGGCCAGCCGCAGCGCTTCCACGCCGTCGAGCACATGATCGACCTCATGCCCGAGCTCCTTCAGCCGGTCCCGCAGCACGCGGCCGATGCTGGGATCGTCGTCCGCGATGAGGACGCGGCTCATCAGGCAGGCCCCATCGCGGGCAAGTTCAAGGTGAAAGTGCTGCCCTGGCCGGGCGCCGAATTCAGCGTGATATCCCCGCCATGCAGCCGCGCCAGGTTCTTGGCGATGGCCAGCCCCAGGCCGCTGCCAGGCGCGACACCCGCCGCGCGACCGCGAAAGAAGCGCTCGAACAAATGCGGCACGTCTTCGGCAGGCACACCCGGCCCCTGGTCTTCCACCAGGATGCGCAATGCCGCCGCGGCGGGTTGCGCGCGCACGCGAACGCTCGATTGCGGTGGGCTGAATTTCACCGCGTTGTCCACCAGGTTGATCAGAATCTGCTTGAGCTTGTCGGCGTCGGCCTCGACCCGAGTCGAAGGATCGCCTTGCGCGAGTTCCAGCGTGACGGCTTTCTTCTGCGCAGCCGGACGCAGCAGCATGAACACCTCGTCCAGCAGCGGATAGAGCGGGACGGGCGAGCGCTGCAGCTGGATATGTCCGGACTGCAGGCGGCCCCACTCGAGCAGCTCGTTGACCACACGGATGAGCCGGGCGCTGTCGCTCTCGATCATCTGCACGTATTCGCTCTGCGCTTGCGTGAGGCCCCCGGCCAAGCCATCGCGCAGGTTCTGCGCCGAGCCCAGGATGCCGGTCAGCGGCGTGCGCAGTTCGTGCGAGGCGTTCGACAGCACCGCCGAGCGCAACTTGTCGAGTTCCAGCAGCTCGAGATTGGCCGCAGCCAGATGCATGTTCGCCTCGCGCAGTTCCGCAGTGCGCGCATCGACTTGCGCCGCCAGGTTGTCGTTCTGCTGCTCGATCAGCAACTGCTTGCCGCGCAGCTCCTGCGTGAGGCCCATCAGCCGATGCTGGCCGTGGATCAGCTCATCGGTGCGCTTGTGGTTGACCAGTCCCTGCCAGACGATCACGCCCAGCAGCATGGCGGCCAGCAGTTTTTGCGGCCAGCCGGCGGGCACCAGCACCAGCGAGAGGGCCAGCACCACGAGCGCGAAGCTGTAGCCGTTGGATTGCCAGGCGTGGCACTGTTTGAGCTGCAGCGAACAGACGCTGCAACGGCCATAAGGCTGGGTTTCGACGTTGCGCCTAAGGACGCAGTTCTGGTTGATGGCTTGGGGTTTCGCCGTCAATGGTGATGTCGCTGAAATCATCGAAGCCTCTCTTCAGCCAGCCGTGGCGGGCCAGCCAGTCGCGTCCCAGCACATAGAACCAGCAGCCGGCGCAAAAACCCAGCGTCGGCGCCATCAGGAACGACGCCGTCGGGACTGTCAGGACGATGAAGCCGGCCGTCGGATAGCCCGCCCACACCAGGCCCAGCCCGCCGGCCTGCACGATGGTGGACAGCACGCAGGCACCGCGTATTCCGCCCAGGTCGAAGTACAGGTCGCCGATCCGATGCTCGCCTGGGAAACGCACAAGACGTGCCACCACGAGCGCTACAGGAACCCAGCGGGGCGACAGCGCCTGAAGAAGGGTCAACGCGAAGGTCACGTAGGCGAACCGGACATCCTGCGTGAAAACGGCCGCGATGAGGAAGCCGGCCTCGGTCAGCCGCTGCACACGCATGCCGGGACCGTACTGCAGTTCGCGGTCTGTGTTCATGGGAAAGAACCTCGATCAAAGTCTAGCGATTACGGCTGTGTGGCGCCAGCGGATTCGCCATATCCGAAAGGACAAGGCCCATACGATTTCGCGCATGGGCTGGCAGCCGCTGCAGCCGCGACTTGTCCATTCCGCACGCATAAATGCTCGGCAGTGGAGCTGGCACGGCAATCGCAATACCAGTGCATCAACCACAGGAGATCGAAATGGCTGAAGAGAGCAGAGAACTGGTCGTCGTCCTCACCCACGGGATCGACCACGAATTGTCCTCGGTGGGTTTCACCATTGCCAACGGCGGCATCACCGCTGGGCTGAAAGTGGCCGTCTTCCTCACCAGCGCCGCCGTTGACCTCGTGCGCAAGAAGGCCTCCGACAGCACGCACGTGAAGCCGCTGGACCCGTTAGCCGACCTCATGCGCGACTTCGTGGGCCGCGGCGGCGCACTTTACGCCTGCACGCCTTGCGTCAAGGCGCGCGGCTACGACCAGCCGGATTTCGTCGAGGGCGTCACCATCGCCGGCGCGAGCGTGATCCACGAGCGGATCAAGCGTGGCGCCGCCACCCTCAGCTTCTGATTGAAGGAGAGACCTCCATGTCCGCTCAAGTCGACCGCGCCGAGCTCGAAGGCAAAGTCAAGGAGATGTACCGCGACGTCGCGGAGAACCCGCACGGCGAATTCCATTTCGAAATGGGACGCGCGCTGGCCGAACGGCTCGGCTACCGGCCGGCCGACCTCGACCGCATCCCGTCGGAAGCCATCGATTCCTTTGCAGGGGTCGGCTACTACTTCCACCTGCTGGGCGACATGGAAGGCGCACGCATCCTGGATCTCGGCAGTGGCTC
>DATNCB010000237.1:0-9063 GCA_035571715.1 Ramlibacter sp. | reverse complement strand
GAGACGACGATCGGATACCAGAGCCCGTAGTAGATATCGCCACTCGCCGCCACCATGGCGGTCGCAAGCAGCGGCAGCATGCCCCCGAACCAGCCATTGCCGATGTGATAGGGCAGTGACATCGAGGTATACCGGATTCGGGTCGGGAACAGCTCGACCAGGAAGGCGGCGATCGGACCGTAAACCATCGTGACGTAGATCAGGAGGACGAACAGCACTGCAAGCGTCATGCCGTAGTTGACCTTGTTCTTGTCGGCCGCTCCCGGATACCCGGTGGCCTTCAGCGCTGTATCCGCCTTTTTCGCGTCCCATGGGCCCTTGAGTTCCTGGTCGCCGATCTTCACAACCAGCTTCTCGCCCGCAACCGCAGGCAAAGACTTGAAGGACAGGCCTTGCTTGGTCAGAAAGTCCTTGGCCTGGTCGCAATCGGTGAACTTGCTCCACGGCCCTACGAACATGTGGAAGTTGCATTCCGCTGGTGCCGATGCCACGCTGATCGGCGTCTTGGCCGCATAAGTTTCCAGCGCCGGATTGACGTAGTGCGTGAGCGCGCCGAACAACGGAAAGTAGGTCACCGCGGCGATCAGGCAGCCGAACAGGATGATCTTCAGGCGCCCGATCTTGTCGGACAGCCAACCGAAGAAGATGAAGAAAGGTGTGCCCAGCAGCAGCGAGGCGGCGATCAGTATGTAGGCGGTCAGGTAATCAAGCCTGAGCGTGATGGTGAGGAAGAACAATGCATAGAACTGCCCGGTATACCAAACCACGCCTTGTCCCGCGGTAGCGCCCATCAGGGCCAGCAGCACATACTTGTTGTTTGGATACCTCAGGAAGCTGTCGCGCAGAGGCGCCTTGGAGGCCTTGCCCTCGCTCTTCATCTTCTGGAAGACCGGCGACTCCTGCAGCTTGAGCCGAATGTAGACGGAGAACGCGAGCAGGATCACGGAAAAGACAAACGGAATGCGCCAACCCCACAGCGCAAAGTCCTTGGCGTCCATCAGGACGCGCGCACCACCGATGATGGCCAGCGCCATGAAGAAGCCAAGCGTTGCCGTCGTCTGGATCCAGCTGGTGTCGTAGCCGCGTCGATGATTCGGGGCATGTTCGGCGACATAGGTTGCCGCCCCGCCGTACTCACCGCCAAGGGCCAGGCCCTGCAGCAGGCGCAGGGTCACCAGCAGGAACGGAGCGGCCCAACCGATGGATTCGAAGGTTGGCAGCAATCCGACCAGGAAGGTCGCACTGCCCATGACCACAATGGTCACCAGGAACGTGTATTTGCGTCCGACCATGTCGCCGATGCGGCCGAACAGCAAGGCGCCGAATGGGCGAACAAGAAACCCGGCCGCGTACGTGGCAAAGGCGGAAAGCAGTGCCGCGGTTTCATTGCCCTTCGGGAAAAACAGAGCCGCGAAGAACGGCGCGAGCGTGGCGTACAGATAGAAGTCATACCACTCGAATACGGTCCCCAGCGATGACGCGAAGATGACCTTCCTTTCTTCCTTGACCATCGGTCGAGCGGAAGCCGTTGCCGTCGCTGTTGCTGACGCTATCGCCATAGATGTCTCCTTTAGTTAACCAGCCGACCCAGTGTTTGAAGTACGTCTGACACGAAGCTGACAATCCGAGTTGCGCGCCGCAGCCTCAGGGCAAGCACCAATAGGGCAATCCCTAGACCGTGGGGACAACGATGGGCTTGCGCCGGGTCAGCCGGCTAACTGTGACGGCGACGGCAAATCCCAAGGGCACGCCGAAGACGCCCGCCGACAACGGCTGAATTCCGAACCACAGCGCGTGACCCGGCAGCATGCCGAAAAAAGCTCGAAAAGCAGGTGCATTGACCAGCATGTAGTAAATGGTCACGCCCAACCCGCTGAGCATTCCCGCCACCGCTCCAATCCGGTTGGCGCCTGCCCAAAAGATGCCCAGGACCATCACCGGCACAAATGCCGATGCGGCCAGCGAGAACGACGCGGCCACCAGAGGCAGGATGTCCGCGGGCTTGAACGAAGCCACCATGGCGGCCACCAGCGCCACAGCCAGCAGCGCAAATTTGGACAGGATCACGCGCTGCTCGGGCGTCAGGGCCCGGTTGACTTCATGCCAGTACACATCGCGCACGATGGCATTGCTGATAGTGAGCAGCAAGCCGTCCGCGGTTGACAGTGCCGCGGCCAATCCGCCGGCCGCGACCAGTCCCGAGACGACGTATGGCAGGCCGCCAAGTTCGGGCGTGGCCAGCATGATCATGTCCGCGCCGAGGCGGATCTCGCCCCATTGCAGGATGTGGTCGCCATTCACATCCGCAACCGAGATCAGCGACGCGTCGACTTTGGCCCACTGGGCGACCCACTGAGGCAACGAGTCGATGCTGCTGCCCACGAGGTTATTCATGACCTCGAACTTCACCAGGACGGCCAGCGCTGGAGCGGCGAGGTAGACGAGTGCAACAAAAAAGATCGTCCAGGCAACTGACGAGCGCGCCTCGGCGACAGTCGGAGTCGTGTAGTAGCGCGTCAATAAATGGGGCAGCCCTGCCGTGCCCACCATGAGGCAAAACATGAGTGCCAGGAAGTTGAGGCGCGAGGTGCTGAACGCCTCCTGCTCCTCGGGCGTGCCGTTGGGGTCACCGGCGAAAGGCTGGGTGTGCGGCGGCAGTCCGCCGAGCGGCTTGGCCCTCTCGTAGCTTTCATTCATCGCACGGACCCATTGCTCCCGCGCGATCGCCGCATTCTTTGGCAGGGCTGCCAGGTCGCGATTGGCCTGGACGATGAGGGCTGCGTCGGCTCCTTGCGCCTTGAGCTTTCGGATGAGATCGTGCGCGGCGGAACGCTCGCGCTGCAAGGCGGCGTCGATGTCGGTCAGCCGAGCCTCGTAGTCGTGCGCCCGCTTGAGAAAAATTGCGGCCACTTCCTTCTCCGCGGGGTCTTGCGACAGCTTTTTCTCCAGTTCGGAAATCTTCTGGATCTGAGCGCCATAAACCAGGGGAGCCATAGGATTGCCCAGTTGCTTGTAGGCCAGCCAGGAAACCGGAATGAGAAAGGCCAGCAGCAGAATGACGTACTGCGCCACCTGCGTCCACGTGATCGCCCGCATGCCGCCCAGGAACGAGCACAGCAGCACACCGCCCAGCCCCAGCAGGATGCCGATCTCGAACTGCACGCCGGTCAGCCGCGAGGCAATCAGCCCGATCCCGTAAATCTGGGCGACCACGTAAGTGAAAGAGCACAGCATCGCGGCCATAGCTGCGATCACACGCGGCCAGCGACCGCCGAACCGGACACTGAAATAGTCGGGGACCGTATAGAGATTCAGCTTGCGCAGGTGCGGCGCGATGAGCAACCCCACGAGGCAAAACCCTCCCGTCCAACCGAGCACATACGCCAGGCCTCCGGCCTGCGCTTCCGTGCCGCCGAAACCTTGCAGGTAAAGTCCCCCCGCCATACTGATGAAAGACGCGGCGCTCATCCAGTCGGCCGCTGCCGCCATGCCGTTGTACATGGCCGGAATGCGACGCCCGGCGACGTAGTACTCGCTCGGATCTGTCGTGCGCCCGTAGATGCCAATGCCCGCGTACATCATCACGGTGGCGAACATGAAGATCGGCCCGAGCCAGAAGCGCGACAGGCCGCGCTGCTCAGCCCAAGCCATCAGCAGGACAAACGCGATGAAGCCCACTATGAAAATTGCCAGCGTCCGGTGCAGGCGCTTCTTGTAGGCCGAGTAAAGGTCGGGGTCACTCATGGTGTTCCCCGGCGTCGGTCTCAATCGAATCCTGTGGCGCCAACCGCTTCATGCACGCCGCGTAGACAACCAGGATGACAATGAAAACCAGTACGGCGCCTTGGGCCGCCATCCAGTAGTCGAAGGGCCAGACGCCGATCATGAACTGCAGGTCGCGCGCAAAATAGCCGAACACGAACGTGACCAGGACCCAGACGGCCAGCAAGCCGCCTTTCAATCTGAGAACACGTGGGTCGTGTTTCTCCAGTGCCTCTGGGTCGTCCATGAAGCGATCATCGCACCTCGGCCCCGCGCGGAGCCTAGGTATTTGCTCGAACCGCTCGCTTACTCCCCGGCGAGTTGCCGCCAGGTGGCGATCACGCTGTCCGGATTGAGTGAGATCGAGGAGATCCCCTGGTCGGCCAGCCACCGCGCGAAATCGGGATGATCGCTCGGCCCCTGGCCGCAGATGCCCACATACTTGCCCTGCGCCTTGCAAGCGGCGATGGCCCGGCCAAGCAGCGCTTTCACGGCCGGATCGCGCTCGTCGAAATCGGCAGCGAGCAGCTCCAGGCCCGAGTCGCGGTCCAGGCCCAGCGTCAGCTGCGTGAGGTCGTTGGAGCCGATGGAGAAGCCGTCGAAGAACGCCAGGAATTCATCGGCGAGGATGGCGTTGCTCGGCACCTCGCACATCATGATGATCTTCAGTTCCGAGCCCGCGGTTCCGTCCCCGCCCTCGCCGCGCTTGAGACCCTGCTGCGCCAGCAATTGCGTCACGCGGTCGGCTTGGCCGAGCGTGCGCACAAACGGCACCATCACCTGGACGTTCGTCAGGCCCATGTCGGTGCGCACGCGCCGCAAGGCCTCGCACTCCATCGCAAAGGCTTCCCGGAATTCGCTGCTGATGTAGCGCGCCGCGCCGCGGAAACCGAGCATCGGATTTTCTTCCTCGGGTTCATAGCGCGAGCCGCCGATCAGCTTGCGATATTCGTTGGACTTGAAGTCCGACAGCCGCACGATCACCGGCTTGGGCCAGAAGGCCGCGGCGATCGTGGCCACGCCCTCAGCCACCTTGTCGACATAGAAGGCGCGCGGCGAAGCGTGGCCGCGGGCCACGGACTCGACCGCCTTCTTCAGGTCCACATCCACGTTGGGATAGTCGAGGATGGCCTTCGGGTGCACTCCGATGTTGTTGTTGATAATGAATTCCAGCCGGGCCAGTCCGACGCCGTGGTTGGGAAGCTGGCAGAAGTCAAAAGCGAGCTGCGGGTTGCCGATGTTCATCGTGATCTTCACCGGAATCTCCGGCATCTCGCCGCGCTGCACCTCGCTCACCTCGGTTTCGAGCAGGCCGTCGTAGATGAATCCGGTGTCGCCCTCGGCGCAGCTCACGGTGACCAGCGTTCCGTCCTTCAGGCGATCGGTAGCGTCGCCGCAGCCGACAACGGCCGGGATGCCCAGTTCGCGCGCAATGATCGCCGCGTGGCAAGTGCGCCCGCCTCGATTGGTGACGATGGCGCTGGCCCGTTTCATCACCGGCTCCCAGTTCGGGTCCGTCATGTCGGTGACCAGCACATCGCCGGGCTGCACCTTGTCCATTTCGTTGCTGTTGTGAACCAGCCTGACCGGTCCGGTACCGATCTTCTGGCCGATGGCACGGCCTTCGGCCAGGATGTTGCCCTTGCCCTTGAGCTTGTAGCGCATCTGGGCTTTGCCATGCTGCTGGCTCTTCACGGTTTCCGGCCGCGCCTGCAGGATGTAGAGGCGGCCATCGATTCCATCCCTGCCCCACTCGATATCCATCGGCCGGCCGTAGTGCCGCTCGATCACCAGTGCGTAACGCGCAAGCTCCTCCACCTCCGCATCGGTAAGCGAGTAGCGGTTGCGCTGCTCCAGCGGCACCTCGGTCACTTTGACGAGCTTGCCCGAAGCCGCCTGCTCCTGGCTGCTGGAAAAGACCATCTGGATCAGCTTGGATCCCAGGTTGCGGCGAATGACGGCCTTTTTACCGCTATCCAGCATGGGCTTGTGCACGTAGAACTCGTCGGGATTGACGGCGCCCTGCACCACCGTTTCCCCCAGGCCATAACTGGACGTGATGAACACGACCTCCTGAAAGCCCGACTCCGTGTCCATGGTGAACATCACGCCGGCGGCGCCCAGGTCGCTGCGCACCATGCGCTGGACGCCGGCCGACAAGGCGACGTCGGCATGGGCATAGCCCTTGTGCACGCGATAGCTGATGGCCCGATCGTTATAGAGGGAGGCGAACACCTCCTTCATCTTGTGCAGCACGGCCTCGATGCCCATCACATTCAGGAACGTCTCCTGCTGTCCCGCAAAAGAGGCGTCCGGCAGGTCTTCGGCCGTGGCTGAGGAGCGCACCGCGAAGCTGGCCTTGTCGTTGCCCGCGCAAAGCGCGGTAAAAGCCTCCCGAATGGCGCGCTCCAGGTCCTGAGGAAAAGGCTGGGCCTCGACCCAGGCACGGATTTCACTGCCGGCGACAGCCAGCGCGCGAACATCCTCGGTATCCAGCGCCGCGAGTCGCTGATGGATCCGATCGGCCAGGCCCGCATGGGCCAGGAACTGGCGGAAGGCATGCGCCGTCGTCGCGAAACCACCGGGGACGGACACTCCGCGCGGCAGCTGGGAGATCATCTCGCCGAGGCTGGCGTTCTTGCCGCCAACGACCTCGACGTCGCTCATTCTCAGGTCTTCAAACGGGACAACCAGCAGGTTGCTTAGGCGATTCTCCAGGGGCGGTGTGCCAAGAAGTGCAGACATGGGAAAACTCCAGAAGTTGAAACCGGGTCTGCGCTCGGGCAGATAAGCGCTTCACGCAAGGCCAACGGGCGTTTTGCTTGTTCGAATGGGCCGGGGCGTTGCATGAGGTGCGGGATCGGATAATTGGCGCCATTGTAGGCGGGCCTGCGAATTCAGGGCCTTGCAGAATCTGTAGCATCACAGGCGAGGCCCATGCACACGCGAACCGTATTTTTCGTCTCCGATGGCACCGGCATCACGGCCGAAACCTTCGGCAATGCCATCCTGGCGCAATTCGAGCTCAAGCCGCGTCACGTGCGCCTGCCCTTCGTCGACAGCGTGGACAAGGCGCACCAGGTGGTGCGGCAGATCAACCATACGGCCGAGCTTGAAGGGCGCAAGCCCATTGTCTTTACCACGCTCGTGAACGTGGAAATCCTGCGCGTCATCGAGGAGGATTGCAAGGGCATGCTGCTCGACATGTTCGGCACGTTCGTGCACCCGCTGGAAATCGAGCTGGGCATGAAGTCCAGCCACCGCATCGGGCGATTCTCGGACGTGAGCAAGAGCAAGGAGTACCACGACCGCATCGAGGCGATCAATTTCACGCTGATCCACGACGACGGCCAGTCCAATCGCGATCTCGAGCTCGCCGACGTGATCCTGGTGGGCGTCAGCCGCAGCGGCAAGACGCCGACCTCGATCTACCTGGCGATGCAGCATGGCTTGCGGGCAGCCAACTATCCGCTTATCCCGGAAGACTTCGATCGGCAGCAATTGCCCGGCGCATTGCTGCCGCACCGCAAGAAAATCTTCGGCCTCAGCATCCATCCCGAGCGGCTGGCCGAGATTCGTAACGAGCGGCGCCCCAATTCGCGCTATGCCTCGCTCGAAAATTGCCGGATGGAGGTCAGCGAGTCCGAAGCGATGATGCGGCGCGCGGGCATTCGCTGGCTGAGCACGACGACCAAGTCGATCGAGGAAATTGCCACTACGATCCTGCAGGAAATACGGCCCGAGCGGCTGGAGTACTAGCGAGCATCCGCCCGCCTCATCCGTAGTCCGGCAGAGGTGCAGTAACGCTTGGTGGGCAACGGCGAATTCCGCCACAATCCCGGAACAAGACCAATAGGAGCATCCCATGCAAGGCGATCCGCAAGTCATCCAACATCTGCAGGCCCAACTCAGGAACGAGCTCACCGCGATCAACCAGTACTTCCTGCATTACCGCATCCTGAAGCACTGGGGCTTCGGCAAACTCGCCAAGAAGGAATACGAAGAATCCATGGGCGAGATGAAGCATGCGGACCGGCTGATGGAGCGCATCCTCGTGATCGAGGGCCTGCCCAACCTGCAGGACCTTGGCAAACTGCTGGTCGGCGAGAACGTACCGGAGATTCTTGACTGCGACCTGCGCCTCGAGCGCGGTGCCCAGGCCACCATCAAGGACGGCGTCGCGCATTGCGAGGCCGTGCGCGACTACGTTTCGCGCGAGCTACTCGAAGACATCCTGGAGGACACCGAGGAGCACATCGACTATCTGGAAACCCAGCTCGACGTGCTCGCCAAGGTCGGCCTGCAGAACTACCTGCAGTCCCAGATGGACGTCGCCAGTTAGGCCCTCCTTAGGTACGGCTGAGGCTCATCTGGGCGGAGAACCCGCGTCCGGTTGACCCAGATCAAGTGCGGGTATTACAAATACGAGCGATTCGTATTTATAATTGGACCAGTTCCAACCTTAACCGGTCCCACCCGCTCTACCATGATCGTCTGCGTTTGCCGCCGTGTCTCCGATCGCGAGATTGCTCGCCATGCCCATGCTGGCATGAATTTCGAAGACATCCAGTTCGAGCTGGGCGTCGCGACCCAGTGCGGCCAATGCGAGTGCGCAGCTCGTGATGTGGTCTCCCAATGCTGCTCCAGCCGGCCGGTCGCCGCCATCCAGTTGGCCTCCTCCGCCAAAGAAGGCAGGGCCTGGGGCCAGCAGCCGCCAGCGCAAGCCTGATCCTGCCGGTGCCGGCACCGCTCTGATCCGCCGCAGAGCCCTACCGCCAGACTCGATAGTTCGAAACCTGGATGTCGCCCACCCCCTCTTGCGCCTCGACTCCGAGCTCGACGCTGACCGAGTATTCGTTGCCGTTGGCCCAGGGCGTGCCGAGGACGTCCCTGCGCGTGGTGATGTAGTTGATGAACTTCGCCAGGTCGAGCGTGCCGGGAGCGAGCGGACGGTCCGGCTCGAAGATGATGAACTTCCAGCCGCCGCCGAAATCGGGGCGCAGCGCGCCGTCCCACCAATCCTTGGCCGCATAGACATGGAACAACAGGCCATCGATCGTCACGTCATGGTCGTACCAGGCCGGGTTGCGGCCGCTGGGATGCGCGCCGTAGCCGCCCCAGTAATCCAGCGGGATGATGATCTCGTGCGTGATGTTGGCTGCCCCGAAGCCCGAAGTCTGGGCCGGCGAGCCCTGCAGGAACATGTCATAGGCCAAGTGGCCCTTGCCGCTCGGCGTGGTCATGTGCTGGTAGCTGAAGGACGTCTTGAGTGAGGCGATCGGCAGTTGCAGCGGGAAAAAC
>DATNCB010000236.1:0-5569 GCA_035571715.1 Ramlibacter sp. | reverse complement strand
CGGATGCGGCAGGTGCAACCCGAGATAACGGGTCGAAAGGTCGACGGAAGATTCCACGGTGGCGGACGTAGTCATGGTTCACTCTTCCTTGGGTGCGGGGGATTGAACTTTCGCCGGGCCCGCGGGCGCGGCCTCGACGGGAAGCGCCATGTGCGAGTACAGCGCCCGCCGCTCGTCGGACTTGTTCTGTAACAGTTCCATCAGGTCCTTGAAGCGCGCCGGATCCTGTTGCTCGACCATGCGGAAACGCGTTTCGTTGCGCGTGAAGTCGATCACCTTGCCCTTGAGCGCGGTCGAATCCAGGCGCAGCGGACTCTGGCCCGGAACGTGGTTGCGCGGATCGTAGCGGTACAGCGGCCAGTAGCCGGTGTCGACGGCGAGCTTCTGCTGCGCGGCGCCCTTCGCCAGGTCGTAGCCGTGTGCGATGCAGTGCGAATAGGCGATGATCAGCGAGGGCCCCGGATAGGCGTCGGCCTCGGTGAAAGCCTTGACCGTCTGCACGTCCCGCGCGCCGAAGGCGACTTGCGCCACGTAGACGCCGCCATAGGCCATGGCCAGCATGCCGAGGTCCTTTTTCGGGATTGACTTGCCTGCCGCGGCGAACTTCGCCGCCGCGCCGATCGGCGTGGACTTCGATGCCTGGCCGCCGGTGTTGGAATAGACCTCGGTGTCGAGCACGAGGATGTTCACGTCGCGCCCCGAGGCGAGCACGTGGTCCAGGCCGCCGTAGCCGATGTCGTAGGCCCAGCCGTCGCCGCCGACGATCCAGACGCTCTTGCGTACCAGGTAGTCGGCGAGTTGTTCCAGCCGCCTCGCCTCGGGGCGGCTGCTGGCTTTCAGCTTGCCGCGCAATACCGCGACGCGCTCGCGCTGATCCCTGATTTCGATCTCGCCGTGCTGCTCGGCGCGAAGCAGCGCATCCACCAGCGTCTCTCCGACCTCGCCCGCGAGCGCGCGCAGGAGTTGCTGCGCCAGCTTGGCGTGCTGATCGACGGCGAGCCGGTAGCCGAAGCCGAACTCGGCGTTGTCTTCGAACAGCGAATTGCTCCAGGCCGGGCCGCGGCCCTCCAGGTTGACCGCATAAGGCGTCGTCGGCAGGTTGCCGCCGTAGATCGACGAGCAACCCGTGGCGTTGGCGATCAGCGCGCGATCGCCGAAAAGCTGGGTCATCAGCTTGACGTAGGGCGTCTCGCCGCAACCGGAGCAGGCGCCCGAATACTCGAACAGCGGCTCGAAGAACTGCGTCCCCTTCACATCGAGCGGCACCTTGCTGCGGTCCACCTCGGGCAGCGCCAGGAAGAATTCGTAGTTCTCGCGCTCGGCGGCGCGCAGCGGCCCCTGCGCGGCCATGTCGATCGCCTTGTGGCGCGGATTCTTCTTGTCCTTGGCCGGGCACACCTCGACGCACAGGTTGCAGCCGGTGCAGTCTTCGGGCGCCACTTGCAGCAAATAGCTGTCGCCCTGGCAGTACGTCGCCTTGAATGGGGTCGACTTGAAGGTGGCCGGCGCGCCCGCCAGCGCCTCGGCCGGAACGATCTTGGCGCGGATGGCCGCGTGCGGGCACACCATCGCGCACTTGTTGCACTGGATGCAGATCACCGGGTCCCACACCGGAATCTCCAGCGCGAGGTTGCGCTTCTCCCATTTCGCGGTCGCAGTCGGCCAGGTGCCGTCGATCGGGAACGCGCTCACCGGCAGCGAGTCGCCCTTGCCCGCGAGGATGACCGCCGTCACCCGCTTGACGAAGTCCGGCGCCCGTTCGGAAACGATGGGCGGCAGCTCGATCCTGGAGGACGCCGCCGCCGGCACCTCGATCTCGTGCAGATGTGCCAGCGAGTCATCGACGACGGCGTAGTTCTTCTTCACCACCTCCTCGCCCTTGGCGCCGTAGGTCTTCTTGATCTGGCGCTTGATGTAGCCGATCGCCTCCTCGCGCGGGAAGATCTTGGCCAGCGCGAAGAAACAGGTCTGCATGACGGTGTTGATGCGCCCGCCCATGCCGGCCCGGTGCGCCACATCGAGGGCGTCCACGGTGTAGACCTTCAGCCCCAGCTCGATGATGCGCTCCTGCACTTCGCGCGGCAGCTCGTCCCAGAGGCGGTCGGGCGCGAACTGCGAGTTGACCAGCAGCGTGCCGCCCGGAGTCGCCATCTCGAGCACGTCGTAGCGCTCGAAGAAGTTCCACTGGTGCACGGCGACGAAGCTCGCGCGCCGGATGAGGTAGCTCGACTGGATCGGCCGCGGGCCGAAGCGCAGGTGCGAAATGGTGATCGCGCCCGACTTTTTCGAGTCATAGACGAAGTAACCCTGCGCGTACTGGTCGGTTTCCTCGCCGATGATCTTGATCGAATTCTTGTTCGCGCCCACGGTCCCGTCCGCGCCCAGGCCGTAGAACACCGCGCGCACCACATTCTGGGGCTCGATGTCGAACTGGGAATCCAGCGGCAGCGACAGGCCGGTGACGTCGTCGACGATGCCCACGGTGAAGCGGCGGCGCGGATTTTCCTTCGCCAGCTCGTCGAACACGCTCTTCACCATGGCCGGCGTGAATTCCTTGGATGAAAGGCCGTAGCGCCCGCCCACGACACTCGCGCGCGGCCGCTGCGCGCCTTCATCCTCGGCGCTGCGCAGCGCGGCGATCACGTCCAGGTAGAGCGGATCGCCGATCGCGCCTGGCTCCTTGGTGCGGTCGAGGACCGCGACGGCGCGGGCGGTCTTGGGCAGCACCGCGAGGAAATCTTCCACCGCGAACGGGCGGAAGAGGCGCACCTTGAGCACCCCCACCTTCTCGCCGCGCGCGATCATCCAGTCGACCATCTCGTGCGCCGTTTCCGCGCCCGAGCCCATCATGATGATCACGCGCTCGGCCTGCGGATGGCCGACATAGTCGAATAACTTGTAGCGCCGCCCGGTGAGCTCGGCGAATCGCTTCATTTCCGCGCGCACCGTCTCCGGACACGCGTCGTAGTAGGAATTGCAGGCTTCGCGCGCCTGGAAGAACACGTCCGGGTTCTGCGCCGTGCCGCGCATCACCGGATGATCGGGCGACAGGCCGCGCGAGCGGTGCGCGGCGATCGCCTGCTCGTCGATGAGCGAGCGCAGGTCGTCGTCGGAGAGGACGGCGATCTTCGCGACTTCGTGCGAAGTGCGAAAGCCGTCGAAGAAGTGCAGGAACGGAATGCGCGCCTTGAGCGTGGCCGCGTGCGAAATGGCGGCGAAGTCCTGCGCCTCCTGGACCGAGCCCGCCGCCAGCATGGCGAAGCCGGTGGAACGGCAGGTCATGACGTCGGACTGGTCGCCGAAGATCGACAAGGCATGCGTGGCCACGGTGCGCGCCGAGACGTGCATCACGAACGGCGTCAGCTCACCCGCGATCTTGAACATGTTGGGGATCATCAGCAGCAGGCCCTGCGACGCGGTAAACGTCGTCGACAGGGCGCCCGCCTGGACTGCGCCGTGCACCGCGCCCGCTGCGCCGGCCTCCGACTGCATCTCCGAGACCTGCGGTACCGTGCCCCAGATGTTGGGCAGGCCGTGGGCCGCCCATTCGTCCGAGTGCTCGCCCATGTTCGAGGACGGCGTGATCGGATAGATGGCGATGACCTCGCTCAGGCGGTACGCGACCGAGGCGACCGCCTGAGAGGCGTCGAGGGTTTGCATCGTGCTCATGAACTGCATCCTTGATGGGCAGACGAAGGCAAAGCTCGTCCGCTCCCCTGATTCAGGGTGCGCCCATCCTATTGGCAGTACCGCTCCATCCGGTTGACTTAGGTTAAGTCGGGTCTCTGCGGGCTCCGCGTCCGCACCGCAAGCGCCGCTCAACTTCATGCCGCGCGAACGGCCGACCCGGGCAATCCATCACGGAAGGTCTGACTTGTTTTGGCGGCAATGCCGATTAGCAGTGTACATTTAGTTACATGCCGAGCCAGCCAACACCAAATGCAGCCGAGGAGCTTGCCATTTGGGAGTTGGCCATGAAGACGCTTCATGCTGCGGAACGTCAACTTGAAGCGGCTCGCCGCAAGAGAGACGGGCGATCCACGGGCGCGTTGCTCGCACAAGTCGAGTCGTTGAGACATCGCGCCGACCTGCTGCTGGTAAGGGCCGTGGAGGCGGCGCACGCCGAAAGGGCGGCCAGCAAGCCGGAACCGAGAGGACGCACTCGATGACCCGATGACCGACACCATCCCAATCAGAAAACCGGTACCGCGGCGCCGGTCGTTGCGCCAAGAGAATAAGCCTGCTACCATTTAGATAGCAGGCTTTTCAATTCTTGCCATGGTTAGTTGGTAGGACGTACAAGATTCGAACTTGTGACCAACGGATTAAAAGTCCGCTGCTCTACCAACTGAGCTAACGTCCCACACGGCGACTTGCGGCCGCCCTTCGAATGCGCGCCTCGCGGCGCCTTCAAAACTCCTGCCGCTTGGCCTCCCAACGCAGCAAAGCTCAAGATTATATCGGCGTCGCGATTCCTGCTTTCGCGCAGGCCAGCCGGTCCAGCAGCCAGCCCGCGGCGCACTGGCCGAAGGTGGCGGTGACGCTGACCACCGACCCATACCCGTGGCAGTTCAGCGTGCCGTCGCCCTCGACGGCGCACGACGCATCGGGCGGGGCCACGGACTCGCGGCTGAACACGCAGGCCACGCCGATCTTCCGTCCTTCGCGCGGTGCGCCATGCAACTTGCGCAGGCGCGTCCGCACCTGGGCCAGCAGCGGATCGTGCGTGGTGTTGGCCAGATCGTCCAGGTCGACCTTGTGCGCCAGGCGTTTACCGCCGGCCGCGCCGGCCGCGACGAACAAGGTCCCGGTTTCGAGCGCCCACGCCGCCATGGCGACTTTGGCCTTGACCTGATCGCAGGCGTCGATCACCGCGCCGACGCCGGCCGGCAACAGTTGCGGCCAATTGTCCGGCTGCGCGAACTCCTCGATGCCGTGCACCTTGCAACGCGGATTGATCTGCGCGATGCGCTCGGCCATGGCCTGCACCTTGGCTTGCCCCAGCGTGCCGGCCAGCGCATGGATCTGCCGGTTGATGTTGGACTCCGCGATATGGTCGAGGTCGATCAGCGTCAACTCGCCCACGCCGCTGCGCGCCAACGCTTCCGCCGCCCAGGATCCCACGCCGCCGATGCCGACGACAGCCACATGGGAGGCCCGGATCGCCGCCGCGCCCGTGACCCCATAGAGGCGCTCCAGCCCGCCAAACCGGCGTTGAAGATCGGCGGCTTCGTCGAGGTGGGTCAAGCGTCTCTGCGGGAGTTATCGGAACTTCGTCAGCCGTTCCTTGGCCGCGACCGCCGCCTCGGACTGCGGATAGGTCTTGATCAGCTCGTCGAGGGTGCGGCGCGCGCCGGCGTTGTCCTTCAGCTCGATCTGGCAGTTCGCGATCGACAGCACGGCCTCGGCCGCGCGCGGATGGTCCGGCGCCTGGGTCAGCATCGCGCGGAAATTCACGATCGCGCCGCGATAGTCGCGATTGGCGTATTGCGCATTGCCCAACCAGAACAGGGCCGTCGACTTGAAGCCGCTTTGCGGATAGCGCTTGATGAACTCGGTGAAGGCCACC
>DATNCB010000235.1:0-12205 GCA_035571715.1 Ramlibacter sp. | reverse complement strand
CTGGTGGGCAAGATCATGTGCTACGCGATCTGCGCGCTGGCCATGGACCTGATCTGGGGCTACACCGGCATCCTGTCGCTGGGACACGGCCTCTTCTTCGCGCTCGGCGGTTATGCGATGGGCATGTACCTGATGCGCCAGATCGGCCGGGACGGCAACTACAAGAGCGACCTGCCCGACTTCATGGTGTTCCTGGATTGGAAGCAGCTCCCCTGGCACTGGAGTGTCAGCGACAGCTTCGCCGCCACGCTGTTCCTGATCGTCGCCGTGCCCGCCCTGGTGGCGTTCGTGTTCGGGTACTTCGCCTTCCGATCGCGCATCAAGGGCGTGTATTTCTCCATCATCACACAGGCCATGACCTTCGCGGCGATGCTGCTGTTCTTCCGCAACGAAACCGGCTTCGGCGGCAACAACGGGTTCACCGATTTCAAGCGCATCCTCGCCATTCCGATCGCCACACCTTCGATGCGCATGGTTCTGTTCGTTCTGACCGGCGTCGCATTGCTGGGCTTTTTCCTCGCCGGGCGCTGGCTGATCGCGGCCAAGTTCGGCCGGGTGCTGCAGGCGATCCGCGACGCCGAGTCGCGCGTGATGTTCTGCGGCTACTCGCCCGTCGGCTACAAGCTCACCATCTGGACCATCTCCGCCGTCATGTGCGGCGTGGCGGGCGCGCTCTATGTGCCGCAGGTCGGCATCATCAACCCGAGCGAGATGAGCCCGGCCAATTCGATCGAGATCGCCATCTGGGCGGCGGTGGGCGGCCGCGCGACGTTGATCGGCCCGATCATCGGCGCCTTCCTGGTCAACGGCGCCAAGAGCTGGCTCACGGTGGCGGCGCCGGAGTTCTGGCTGTACTTCCTGGGCGCGCTGTTCATCGGCGTCACGCTGTTCCTGCCCGATGGCGTCATGGGGCTGCTGCGCAAGACGGGCGGCGTTGCCGCGTGGGCCAGGCGGCTCAAGGGCGGCCGCCCATGACGCCCGACCTGATGGAAGAAGGCGCGCGCCGCGCCCAGGCCCACCACCAGCGCGTGTTGCGTGGCAGGACAGAGTCGGGCGGGCGCCAGGCCAGTTTCGGCCGGCTGGCCGCGGCGGGCGAGGTGGACGTCACCCATGGGCGCATCCTGTACCTGGAGGATGTGAGCGTGAGCTTCGACGGCTTCAAGGCCATCGACAAGCTGTCGCTGGACATCGCGCCGGGCGAGCTGCGCTGCGTCATCGGCCCCAACGGCGCGGGCAAGACCACGATGATGGACATCATCACCGGCAAGACGCGGCCCGACGAGGGCAGCGTATTTTTCGGCAGCACGATCGACCTGCTGCGCTACACCGAACCGGAAATCGCGCAGATGGGCATTGGCCGCAAGTTCCAGAAGCCCACGGTGTTCGAGCAGCTCACGGTGTTCGAGAACCTGGAGCTGGCGCTCAAGACCGGCAAGGGCGTCAAGTCGTCGATGTTCTTCCGGCTCGACTCCGGGCAGGGCGACCGGCTGGCCGAGGTGCTGCACACCATCCAGCTCGAACCGAGCGTGACGCGCCCGGCCGGCACCTTGAGCCACGGCCAGAAGCAGTGGCTCGAAATCGGCATGCTGTTGATGCAGGACCCCAAGCTGCTGCTGCTGGACGAGCCGGTGGCCGGAATGACCGACGAAGAGACGGCGCGCACGGCGGAACTTTTCCTCGCCCTGAAAGGCCGGCATTCCTTGATGGTGGTGGAACACGACATGAGTTTCATCAAGAGCATCTCGGAGATCGTCACAGTGCTGTCGGAAGGATCGGTGCTGGCGCAAGGCACGCTGGAGCAGGTGCAGAACGATGAACGGGTGATCGAGGTGTACCTTGGCCGCTAGGGGGAAAGAAGCCCATGCTGAAAGTCAGAAACATCAACCAGTACTACGGCGGCTCGCACATCTTGCGCGACGTCAGCCTCGATGCGCAGCCGGGCAGGGTCACCGTGCTGCTCGGGCGCAACGGCGTGGGCAAGACCACGCTGCTGAAATCACTCATGGGGCTGGTCCCGATCAAGACCGGCAGCATCCATTTCGACGGCAAGCCGATCCACGACGCCACGCCGTACCAGCGCGCGCGCCGCGGCATCGGTTTCGTGCCGCAGGGCCGCGAGATCTTCGCGCGCCTGACGGTGGAGGAAAACCTGCGCATGGGGCTGGCCTACAGGAGCGCCGCGACGCCGATCCCGAGCGAACTCTACGAGCTGTTCCCGGTGCTCAAGGCGATGCTGGGCCGGCGCGGCGGCGACCTCTCGGGCGGCCAGCAGCAGCAACTGGCGATCGCGCGCGCCCTGGCGGCCAGACCCAAAATGCTGATCCTGGACGAACCGACCGAAGGCATTCAGCCCAGCATCATCAAGGACATCGGCCGGGTGATCCGCGGCCTGGCGGACCGCGGCATGAATGGCGAGAAGGTAGCGGTCCTGCTGGTCGAGCAGTACTACGACTTCGCGCGGGATCTCGCGGATGACTACCTGGTGATGCAGCGCGGCGAGTTCATCGCACGCGGGCTCGGCAAGGACATGGAAACGCATGGCGTTCGCCAGCTGGTCGCCATCTAGCCAGAGTCTGCGTTGGCCTGCACATCCAGTAGGCACGTGCCTACCGCATCTTTGGACGGCGTCGCGCACGCGGCACAAGGCGCCGAGTTTAAGTTTGAGGCATCACCAATTTGGGAGAAATCAGATGCCCGTCATTCTTTGGCTACTCGGTGTTCCGCTCGTCGTCGTCGTGCTGCTGATGCTGTTTCACGTCATCTAGACGCGTCCAGCCACGCTTCACGGCATCTTCTTGACCTGCTCCAGCTGTTCGAGGTTGCGTCCGGACCGCTCGCCGCGGTCGCCCTCCTGGGCCTCGCCGCCGAAAGTCTGCTCCGCTTCCTCCGGTCCCTGGTTTGCGTAAGGCTGGCGCCCGGCGCCGTCGTTCCAGCTGACTTCGCTGGGCGTGCCGTGTTCGGCCTTGCCGGACTTCGGGCTGCCGGGAGAATCGGTGCTCAAGACGGTCCCTTCGTGGCGTGCTGGGTGCGCGGCGACTGCGCAAAACTGAATCCGGAGCCACGATCGTACGAATTGAACACGTCGCGCACCGGCACCACCTCGGGCAGCACATAGACAACGCTGGCCTGGGCTTCCAGCGGGCTGAGATAGTCGCGATAGAACTGGCCCGCCACGTGCAGGGAGCCGTCGGAAATCCGCTTGTCCGCGACGTCGTCGGAGGCCAGCCGCTGCGGGCCGCGCCCCGGCGAAACGCCCGATGGGATGCCATGCAAGGAAACCGCGGCCTCGCCGTTGATCCACACGATGCGGTGGCCGTGAACGGATAGCCAGGTCGCGGCAACGAAGCGCCCGGCCGGCGTTGCCGCCGGCGCGGCGGGGCCGTCCGCACGGCTCGCACCCAATAGCACGGGCGCGCTTGCAAGCAGCCGCCCGGAGGCGTCGAACGCGAACAGCCTTGCCCTGGCCTTGTCGACGACAACGAACGGCAAGCCGGCATGGTCCTGCGTTTCGACCGCCCATTGCGCAACGTGCTCCACTTCAGGCGACGCGCGCTCGCGTGCCAGGTCGGTAAGCATGGCTGCCGTAGCGACGCTTGGCATTGTGACTACCGTCGCCACATGGTCGAAGAACAGCCCAAAGCCGACCAGCGCGACAGCAATCCCAGTATGGAAAACCGGGCCCGAGGGCCCGGTCTTGGAGGTTTTGAACACAGTGATCTAGGGTAGCGGCAGCCGCTGACAGCTATGTAGGACAAGGTCGAATGTACATGCTGTTGCAGTCTCTTCCACGGGCAAAGACGCTGTGAGTGAACTCAAGCGTTCTTGTCCTTCATGGCCCGAACACAAAGTTCACCGCGGTCGAGGTCCCGGCACTGATGTCGGCCGGCTTGTTCTGGGTGGCCCGTCCCGGCGACTGGGCCTGGATCGTGTACTTGCCTGCTGCGCCCGAGTCGGCGGTGAAGCTCAATGCGCCGCCGCCCGGCACGAACGCGGCCTTGACCGGCGCGCCCACCGGCAGATGGAAGCGATAGGTACCGAGCACCGAGTCGACGGCCTGCTCGCCCAGTTCAATGGCCGGGCCGCCGGTCAACGACTGCAGTGCGAACATCGTCGCATCGGTCAACACGGTGGAGACCGTGCTGCTGCCGGAAACGGAGGTCACCGTTACGGTGCCCGTCACATCGGCCATCGTGGACACCGGCGTGGCAATCGCTGTTGCGGTGCCGTTGATCACCGTCGTGGTGGTGCCCGCGGGGACGCCCGTGATGACGCCGGTGGCGTGCCCCTCGGAATTGATCACCAGCGTGTAAGTGCCGGCCGGCAGGAACGGAATAGTGAACTTGCCGGTGCTGTCGGGCACCGTGGAGCGGACGGTGAGGCCATTTTGTTGCGCGGCGACAGTGGTGCTGCTCAAGCTCAAAGTGGTGGTGACGAAGCCCTGCAGCCCGGTGACCACGCGCGGCAGCACTGAGACCACGGGCTTGAGGATGAACTTGCCCGAGTTGCCCGCACTGACAATGGACTTGCAAGCATCGAAGTCAAGCACCACGTCCGCCAGCTGGCCGCTCGCGACCTCGAAATGCGCCTGCAGCTTCAGGCCGCTTTGCTGCGCACTCGGTGTGGTCAACGCCGTCAGCGTGCCTCCGGTTGGCTGCACCGAATTGGCGAGGGTGGTGGTGCCGCTGGCGTTGCTCGAGAGCACCAGCCGGATCTGCGAGTACTGGCCTGCCGGCAGGAGGGTAGTGCCCAGCTCTTCCAGCACACCGTTGGTGAGCGTAGTCAGGTCGATCTTTTTGGCTGGCGAGATGTTGATGTCGGTCCAGCCGGCATCCGAATCGGCGGCGCTTGCGCTCTGATGTACGCGCACCTGTTCGACCGTCACGAAGACGTGGTCGAACCCGCAGCTCGGTGCGTCGGTCAACGCTACCCGAAGGCTGCCGTCTGCGGCAACCCCGCCGCCACCGCCACCGCCGCCGCCGCATGCGGCCATCATCGCGGCAACTCCCACCGCGCCAATCCAACGCAGGGCAGATGCCCACCGGCTCCCAGAATCGTTTTCGGCTTTCATGTAACTCAGTCCTTCTTTGATGTCCAACGGAACCACCATGTTGACGACATGGATGAGCAGACACGTTAGCAGAGGTGTCGAGGATGCCGTGTAGGCCGTGAACCTCTTCGTGATAGTTACATTTCACCGGCTTTGGCAACACCTTCCGTTGCTTTGGCAACAGTGAAGGCGCAAGAAAGAGCGGGGCAACAGCCCCGCTCTTCTTGACTGGATCAACCTTAGTTCCTAGCGGCCGGCACGAGCACGACCGGATCCGAGGTCTGCGGCTGGATCGTCACGGAGCTCGATCCTGCCGGCAGGATCACTGTTTCCACTTCGCGCAGCAGGCCGCCACCGGCGACGCTGCCGCTGGTGCTGCCAAAGCCCATGACGCGCGCCTGGCACGCTGCCTTGTCCTCGCCCATCAGCACGTCGCAGCGTGCTGCGGCATTGGCTTCGAAGCGGCCACCGGCGTTGTCCAGCTGGCCGCGTCTCTTCTCGGCTTGCGCGTTGCGCGCTTCACGCAGGCAAGTGGCCTGATCCTCCTGGCTCCTGCCGGACAGGCAGGCCTGGACTTCCTGCTGGTAGTTGCCCGACGCATCGATCCCCGTCGTACCGGTGGCGACCTGGGCCGTGGCGGCTGTCACCGCCAGTAGCGCGGCCACGCCGAAGGAAACGAGGCTCTTGCGCGAGAAGGCGGAATCGGATGCGATCATGGTGGCGCTCCTTGCGATAGGAAGGAATGACCTGAAGTTTAGAGAGCCTTCCAGCGCGGCCGTGCCGGAGAGCAGTCCGCATTCAAGGCGGCGCGTTGCCGGTCGCGCCGTAGGACTGGGATTGCATTGCAGGCGCGGGACTACAGCGCCCAGGTGCGCGGCTGAGTTGGTGGCAGGTCCCACAGCGCCGGTCGCCATCCGGCGCGCACGGACTTGAGCAGGGCCAGCGCGGGCTCCACCAGCGGCGCCAGCACGCGCACCGCGATCACCCGTGGCCCGGGCGCCGTGGCTGCGGCCATCGCACACAGGGGATGCGCCATGATCGTTTCGCGCGCGAGCTCCAGTGCCAGCTCGCGCCGCGCGCGGCTCAAGTCGCTGCCCGCAGCCAGGAACAACGTGGCAATGCAGCGCCGGCCCGCCAGCCCCAAGGGGCCATCCATCAGGCGTTCGTCCAGCGCGTCGATGCGGCCGCGTTCCAGCCATGAACCGCGCAACTCCAGATGCTGCAACAGGCTGCCTTGCGCGAACGGCAAGCCCGACTCCGGCAGGCCCAGTGCCGCGACGTCCCAGCCGATCAACTCGGCGCCGGGCGCGAGAGCGAGCGTCAGGTGGTTTTCCGCGCGACACCCGCTGTGGCAGATCGCCTCGAGCGGCAGCCACTCCAGGCGCGCGCCTTCGTCCAGCGCGATGTGCGTGCGCTGCACGGCCGGCTCGCCCTGCGAGCGATAAAAGCGGGACGCACCGGGTGTGGTCACCAGACCGTGCGAGCCGGCCGTGCCGCGAATCGCGATCTCCAGCGTGTCGCCGCCCACCAGCCCGCCGGGAGGATGCACCAGCACGTTGTGGCAGACAGCGTCGCCCTCTGGATACAGGGTCTGCAGGATGCGCAGCGGCCCGTCATGCTCGAAACGCGTCACGCAGCGGCCCGCTTCGAGCCGGTAGTCGAGCGCAAGCCGGGCGTGCCAGGACATGATCAGAGGCTGTGCGGGCCGCGAGGCGCGCAGCTCAGGGTGGGCCGTTCGCTGCGTTCCGCGCTGTCCAGCTCGGTGGGAAGAATCGAAAAATCCATAAGAACCAACGTGGTGCCGCGGCCGCTGCGAAAACGCCCATTCTCGCCGCATGGCAAAACAGTTCGCGCCGCGGCGTTTGCCCCCGCAAAACCCGGCTGGGGAGTAGGGCGCGTCCGACGCCGCCATGCGGCAAGCGCGCACGCTGAGCCGTTACGGGCGACTACGCGACCGCTGTGGAGCCCGGACCATATTGCGTGCACCGGCCGTTCGTTTTTGGCGGCGGGGGGTCGGAACCGAAAAGAAACGGCCCGCTATCACAAACATGCCGTTCGCGGCAAAGGAGTGTTATATGAATTTCATACTCTGGCTAATCGTAGGCGGTATCGTCGGCTGGCTTGCCAGTCTGATCATGAAGACCGATGCTCAACAGGGCATCCTGCTGAACGTCATCGTGGGTATCGTGGGCGCATTCATCGGCGGCTGGCTGATTTCCCCGCTGGTCGGCGCGGGCACGATCAATGAAGGCTTCAGCATCGCCTCGCTGCTGGTCTCCCTGGTCGGCGCGATCATCCTGCTGGCAATCGTCAACCTGTTCCGCCGCGGCCGCGTCCGCTAGAAACGCCCCCGCGAGGCAGGGTCTTGCCTCATCAAGACAAGGATTTCGGCACCCGGCCTGTTCGGGCCGGGTGCCTTCTTTCGCGTGCGACACGGATACGGCCCAGCTTGGGTCGGCCTTTGAAAAAGCGAGGGGCGCAAACTATAAGTTGAGGGTTGCGGTGCCACCGCAAGGCTCTCCCGATGAGATGTCCAATGCATCAGTCGGGGGACCGTTCACCTTCGCGCATCAGGAGGTTCTATGACACGCAAGTACGTCGATTGCCGCGAAATTCCCAGCGATAGCAATTGCTCGGTCGCCATCGCCGCGGACTCCGACCAGGAATTGCTCGAGGCGGCGGTACAGCATGCGGTAGCCGTTCATCAGCACCAGGACACGCCGCAATTGCGCCAGCAGATCAAGCAGGCCTTCCATGAAGGCACGCCCCCGGTGGACAAGCCGAGCCGCGCGCACGCGTAGGCACGCAAAGGATTGTCATTGCGGGCCCCGACCCGCAATCCATGTTGGCATGCAACGGTGGATCCCCCCGGATCGGAGTCTGGGGCAGGCTCCTCAAGTCCTCGATGACACCATCAGGAGTAGGCCACCCCCGCCGCGGCGAGCGCGGTCATGTTGACAACGCGCCGCACCGTGGAGGAGGGCGTGAGCACATGCACGGGCTTGGCGGCGCCCAGCAGCATCGGGCCCACGGTGATGCCGTGGCCGCCGGTGATCTTCAACACGTTGAACAGGATGTTCGCCGAGTCCAGATTCGGGCAGATCAACACGTTGGCCTCGCCGGCCAGCGTCGTGTCCATCAGGCTGCCGCGGCGCACCGTTTCCGACAACGCTGAATCGCCCTGCATTTCACCGTCGCATTCCACGTCGGGCGCCATGCGCGCGAACAGGTCGCGCGCCAGCTTCATCTTGCGTGCCGAGGCGCGGCTGGACGTGCCGTAGTTGCTGTGCGAGAGGAAGGCCACCTTGGGCGGCAGCCCGAAACGCCGCACTTCCTCGACGGCCATGGCGGCGATTCCGGCCAGCAGCTCGGCGCTCGGATCCTCGTTGACGTACGTATCGGCGATGAACAGCGTGCGGTCCTGCAGCATCAGCGCGTTCAGTGTCGCGAAGCCGGGCGCGCCCTTGGCCAGGCCCACGACGTTGCACACGTGTTCCAGGTGCGCGTCGAACCGGCCGAGCAGCCCGCACAGCAGCGCATCGGCGTCGCCCAGTTGCACGGCGAGCGACCCGATCAGCGTGTTGGAGCGGCGTACCGCGGCCTTCGCGGCCTCGGGTGTCACGCCCTGGCGGCCCATCCGGTGATGGTAGGCCTCCCAGTACGTGCGGAAGCGCGTGTCGCTTTCCGGGTTCACGCATTCGATGTCCTTGCCCAGCTTCATGCGCAGGCCCGCTTTGGCGATACGTGCCTCGATCACGGCCGGCCGGCCGATCAGGATCGGCTGGGCGAGCCCGTCTTCGATCGCCAGTTGGGCGGCGCGCAAGACGCGTTCGTCTTCGCCTTCGGCATACATGACCCGCTTGGTTGCGGCCGACTTGGCGGCCGCGAACACGGGCTGCATGATCATGCCGGTCTGGTAAACGAACCGGGTCAAGCTCTGGCGGTAGGCATCGAAGTCGGTGATCGGGCGCGTGGCGACGCCCGACTCGGCGGCTGCCTTTGCCACCGCCGGCGCGATGCGCAGGATCAAGCGCGAATCGAACGGCGTGGGGATCAGGTACTCGGGGCCGAACGCGAGTTCCTTGCCGGCGTACGCATTGGCCACTTCCTCGCTGATGTCGGCTTTGGCCAGTTCGGCGATTTCGCGCACCGCGGCCAGCTTCATGGCTTCGGTGATCTTGGTGGCGCCGCAATCCAGCGCCCCGCGGAAGATGTACGGGAAACACAGGACGTTATTGACCTGGTTGGGGTAGTCCGAGCGGCCGGTGGCGATGATGCAGTCGGGGCGCACGGCTTTGGCCAACTCGGGCCGGATTTCCGGCTCGGGATTGGCCAGCGCCAGGATGATGGGCCGGTCGGCCATCGTCTTGCACATCTCCTGCGTCAGCACGCCGGGCATCGAGCAGCCGAGGAAAACGTCGGCGCCCTTTACTGCATCGGCGAGCGTG
The DNA here is from genome assembly GCA_035571715.1 of Ramlibacter sp. GTDB lineage: Bacteria > Pseudomonadota > Gammaproteobacteria > Burkholderiales > Burkholderiaceae_C > Ramlibacter. Next base: position 2,710 of record DATNCB010000235.1, on the reverse strand, counting down.
CGTGCGTCGGTATTTTGCGCATAGCGCACCTTCGATTCGTCGAAGCCGCCGGGCCGGCCTTCGTAGATCAGGCCCTTGGAATCGCAGACCCAGACGTTCTTGCGCTTGACCCCCAGCCCTACGAGCACGTCCAGGCAGGCGATGGCGGCGGCGCCGGCGCCGGACACCGCGATCTTGACCTCGGAAATATTCTTACCCACCAGTTCGAGGGCGTTGAGCATCGCCGCGGAGGTGATGATGGCCGTGCCGTGCTGGTCGTCGTGGAACACCGGGATGTTCATGCGCTCGCTCAGCTTCTTCTCGATGTAGAAGCACTCAGGCGCCTTGATGTCCTCCAGGTTGACACCGCCCAGCGTGGGCTCCAGCGCGGCCACGATCTCGACGATCTTGTCGGGATCCTTTTCGGCCAGCTCGATGTCGAACACGTCGATGCCGGCGAACTTCTTGAACAGGCACCCCTTGCCTTCCATGACAGGCTTGCCGGCCAGCGGTCCGATGTCGCCCAGTCCGAGCACGGCCGTGCCGTTGGTGATCACGCCCACCAGGTTGCCGCGCGAGGTGTATTCGTGCGCCATCGCCGGGTTCGCCTGGATGTCCAGGCAAGGGTAGGCCACGCCCGGGGAATAGGCCAGCGACAGGTCGCGCTGGTTCGAAAGCGGCTTCGTCGGCGTGATCGAAATCTTGCCCCGCCTCGGAAATTGGTGATACTCGCGCGCAGCTTCGCGCAGGGCCTTTTCAGCATCGGACAATTCGGCAGCCATCAGAAGTCTCCTTGGAGCTTGACAAAGCCGATACGCTAAACCCATTAGCACGCTCCGGCGTATCGGAAACTACGTGCTTTTGAAAAATTTCCGGCTATCCGGCATTACCTTGTGTTGCGTCATATATCCCGGTGCGCGGCTCGCGGCGCGAAATTCAGGTCTTTTTGATGCAGCGCAATCCGAAGGCGCCACTTGGAAGAGTACGCTCGCAATCCCCCCTAGCTACCCACTTGCCGGACACGCGCCGCAGGCGTAGCAGTCTTCGCATCAACTCAGCAGATCGCGCAACACGCGCGCGATGACCTTCGTGGCGCGGCGCAGATCATCGAGCTCCAGCCGTTCGTCGGCGCGTTTGGCATTGGACTCCAGCACGCTGCGCGGCCCGGCGCCGTAGACCACGCCCGGGATGCCCGCTTCGGCGTACAGCCGCACATCGGTGTAGAGCGGCGTGCCCATCGCGGGAATCCGCTGGCCGAACACGGCCTCGCCATGCTTCTGGATCGCGTCGACCAGCGGCTTGTTGCCGGCCACGGCTTTGAGCGAATGGGCCAGCAGCAGGCGCTTGACTTCCACCGTGGCGCCCGGGCACAGCGCCGCGCTGTCGGCGATCAACTGGCGGATCGAGTCCTCGACTTCCACCGCATCTTCTTCGGGGATCATGCGCCGGTCGAGCTTGAACACGACCTTGCCGGGAACGACGTTGGTATTGGTTCCGCCTTCGATACGGCCGACGTTCAGGTAAGGATGATTGATGCCCGGCACCTCCGAGACGATGCCCTTGTAGCGCCGGTTCTGTGCGTACAGCGCATTCAGGATCTGCACCGCGGCGTGCAGCGCGTCGACGCCGGACTCGGGAATCGCCGCATGCGCCATCACGCCGTGCACCGTCACTTGCAGCTGCAGGCAGCCGTTGTGCGCCGTCACCACCTCGTAGCTGAAGCCGGCAGCGATCATGAGGTCCGGTTTGGTGAGCTGGTTGCGCAGCAGCCAGCCCGGGCCCATCTCACCGCCGAATTCCTCGTCGTAGGTGAAGTGCAGCTCCACGCCGCCGTTGAGCTTTGCCTGCAATGATTCGAGCGCGCGCACGGCGAAGGTGAAGGTGGCGAAGTCGCTCTTGCTCACGGCGGCGGCGCGGCCGTAGAGCTTTCCGTCCTCGATTTCGCCGCCGTACGGGTCGTGCGTCCAGCCTTCGCCGGGTGGCACGACGTCGCCGTGGGCGTTCAGCGCGATCGTCTTGCCTGGCGCATAACGCCGGCGCACGATCAGGTTAGTGATCGATTGCATTCCGTACGCGTGCACTTCACTTTGCGGGACCGGATGCTTCTCGGCTTCGAAGCCGAAAGTCTGAAGCAGTTCGGCCGTGCGTTCGGCGTGCGGTGCGTTGTCGCCGGGCGGCGTGTCGGTCGGCACGCGGACCAGTTCCTGCAGGAAGCGCACTTCGTCGTCGAAGTGCGCGTCCACCCAGTGGTCCAGCTTGTCGTAGTCAGTCATTTGCTTTGGCCCGCGAGATCGTCCAGGAGCAGCTGGAATGCCTGGACCGCCAGCTGGATGTCGTCGCTGGTCGTGCTCTCCAGCGGGTTGTGGCTGATGCCCGAATTCTGGCCGCGCACGAACAGCATCGCCTGCGGCATCACTTCGTGCAATTTCATCGCGTCATGGCCGGCGCCGCTGGGCATCCGGTGAAGCGGAACGCCCAGCGCCTGCACGGCGCGTTCCCAGCGTTGCTGCCACTCAGGCGCGCTGGGCGCCGCGGCGGCGCGCATCGTTTCCTCCACGCTGTGGCGCATGCCGCGCCGCTCGCAGATCGCCTTCAGCTCGCCCAGAACATCGCCGACCAGGGCATCGCGCTGCGCGTCGGTCGGCGCGCGCAGGTCCAGGGTGAACTGGCAGCGGCCCGGCACTACATTGGTGGAGCCGCCGGGGACATTGAGGATCCCGATCGTGCCGAC
>DATNCB010000234.1:0-1723 GCA_035571715.1 Ramlibacter sp. | reverse complement strand
GCTAAAGATCCGTCCCGCAAAACCTTAACAATTCATGTCGTCCCCCAACCTGCATCCCATGCTGAACGTGGCCGTCAAGGCCGCCCGCGCCGCCGGCGCGATCATCAACCGCGCCGCCCTCGATGTCGAATCGGTGCGCATCTCGCAAAAACAGGTCAACGATTTCGTCACCGAAGTCGATCATGCGAGCGAAAAAATAATCATCGAAACCCTGCTCACCGCCTATCCCCACCATGCCATCTGGGCCGAGGAGTCCGGCAAGGTGCACGGCACGCAAGGCTCCGACTCGGTATGGATCATCGACCCGCTGGACGGCACGACCAATTTCATTCACGGTTTTCCGGTTTACTGCATCAGCATTGCCCTGTCAGTGCGCGGCAAGGTGGAACAGGCCGTGATCTACGACCCCAGCCGCAACGACCTGTTCACTGCCACCAAGGGGCGCGGCGCGTACATGAACGACCGGCGCATGCGCGTGTCCAAGCGCATCGACTTGAGGCATTGCCTGATCTCGACCGGCTTTCCGTTCCGGCCGGGCGACGACTTCAACAGCTACCTGGCCATGATGGCCGAGGTGATGCAACGCACCGCCGGCCTGCGCCGCCCTGGTGCCGCCGCGCTCGATCTCGCCTACGTCGCGGCCGGCTTCACCGACGGCTTTTTCGAAACCGGCCTGTCGCCTTGGGACGTCGCCGCGGGCTCGCTGCTGGTGACCGAAGCGGGTGGCCTGATCGGCAACTTCACCGGCGACGCCGAGTTCATGGAGACGAAGGAATGCATCGCCGGCAATCCCAAGATCTACGGCCAGCTGGTGGCGATCCTGGGCAAGTACAGCAAGTTCGCCAGCGCGGCCGAGAAAGCGGTGGCGCACCAGAACACGCTGGCACTGGCCCCGTCTGAAAACAAGCCCACCGCGACGCTGGACGACGCGGAATAGCGTCAATAGGCCCTGATCGATCTTGGCGCCCTCGCTTCCCTCTCCCACACCAGGCGCCGGCGTCCTCGCGCACACGCCGATGATGGCCCAGTACCTGGCCATCAAGGCGGAGCATCCGCAGACGCTGGTGTTCTACCGCATGGGGGACTTCTACGAGCTGTTCTATAGCGATGCCGAGAAAGCAGCGCGGCTGCTCGATATCACACTGACCAAACGCGGCAACTCCGCCGGCGAGCCGGTGGTGATGGCCGGCGTGCCCTTCCATTCGGTCGAAGGCTACCTGGCGCGGCTGATCAGGCAAGGCGAGTCGGTGGCGATCTGCGAGCAGGTCGGCGACGTCGCCACGGCCAAGGGCCCGGTCGAACGCAAGGTGGTGCGCGTGGTAACGCCAGGCACCCTCACGGACACCGAACTGCTGAGCGACAAGGCCGAAGCCATTCTGCTGGCCGTCCATCAGGGTTCGCGCCATCGGCTGGGCCTCGCCTGGCTGAGCGTGACGCAAGGTGCGCTGCAACTGGCCGAATGCGCGGCCGACGAACTGGAAGCGTGGGTCGCGCGCATCGCCCCGTGCGAATTGCTGTTCGCCGCCGACGTGACGCCCGCGTTCGAGCAGCGGCTGAAGGCTCTGCGCTTCGCTACCCCGCTGTCGCTCACGCAGCGCCCCGAATGGCAGTTCGAGGCCGGATTGGGCCTGCGCAAACTGCTGGAGCAGCTCAATAGCGCGACGCTGGCGGCCTGGGGCGCGGAAGAATTGGAGCAGGCTCACGCGGCAGCCGCGGCGCTGCT
>DATNCB010000233.1:0-16264 GCA_035571715.1 Ramlibacter sp. | reverse complement strand
GGCTGGTCCTTGCGCAGGCTGTTGTAATGGATCGCCCGCGCGATCATTTCCTTGCCGGTGCCACTGTCGCCGGTGATCAGCACGGTGCAATTGGTCGGCGCGCATTTGGCGATCAGCCGGTACACGGTCTGCATCTGCGGGCTGCCGCCGACGATGTTCTCGAACCGGTACTTCGAACTCGCTTCGCTTTTCAATGTCCGGTTTTCGTGCAATAGCCGCTGCCGCTCCAGCGCGCGGTCGACCACCAGCTTCAACTCGTCGGGGTCGAAGGGCTTGGACAGGTAGTCGAACGCCCCCAGCTTCATGGCTTTGACGGCCGTCTGGATCTGCGACAGGCCGGTCATCATGATCACATCGACGTCGGGATGCCGCTCCTTGACGTGCTGCAGCACTTCGAGACCGTCGATCTTGGGCATCATGATGTCCAGCACCAGAACGTTGTAGCCGTTCTCGTCGATCTTGCGCAAGGCTTCCCAGGGATCCAGCAGCGATTCCACGTCGTAGCGGTCGCTCTCGAGTATTCGAGTGCAGCTGCGAAGAACGATTTCCTCGTCGTCGACGATCAATATCCTGGGTTTCATTGAATGCTCTCTGACAGATTTCTGGCGGTCTCGGCAACGGTCAGCTTGGCGGGAAGATAGATGCGGAACGTGGTTCCTTCGCCCTCGGTGCTTTCGACCTCGATCTCACCGCCGTGCGACCGAACGATGCCATAACTCACGGACAGGCCAAGACCGGTGCCCTTGCCGACCTCCTTGGACGTGAAGAACGGGTCGAAGATGCGCTGCAGATTGGCCTTGGGAATCCCGCACCCGTTGTCGCTGATCGCGATTTCCACCACCGGCGCGGGCTCCGTGCTGGTCCCGGCCAGCCGCCGGCGTTTGACGCAACTTTCCACGACGATCTTTCCGTGTTCCTCGATGGCTTGCTGCGCATTCACGAGGATGTTCATCAGTACCTGCTTGATCAGGTCGGCGTCGACCAACAGCGGGGGCAGGTCGGAATCCAGATCCATCTCGATTTCGATCTGCTGCAACGCGGCCGATCGTTCGACGAAACGCACCGTTTCCTCGATCAGCCCATTGAGATTGACCAGCGCCTTTTCGGGAGTCTTCTCGCGGGCGAAATCGAGCAGCCGCCGGATGATGCTGGCGCAGCGCTTGGTTTCGCGAATCACCAGGTCCAGGTCCTCGGCATCCTGGCTGCCCTCCGGCATTTTCTTGCGCAGCAGGTGGGTGAAGGTCAGCACCCCGGTGAGCGGGTTGTTCAGCTCATGCGCGATGCCGGCGGCCAATTGCCCGATCGAGGCGAGCTTTTCGCCGCGCGCCACCTCGGCTTCGGCCAGTCGCAGTTCCTGGGTCCGCTCGTTGACCTTCTCCTCCAGCGTATGCACCCATTCCTTCAGCTCCTGCTGCGACTTCTTCAACGCGCCCATCATGGCATTCGACGAGCGCGCCAGGCTGCCGAACTCGTCATCGCCGCGCACGGGAACGGGATAGTCGAAGTTGCCGGAGGAAAGCCGCTTGGCGCCTTTTTCGAGGTCGGCGAGCGGTAGATAGATCATCCGGTGCAGCAACCAGCCCGCACTGAGCGAAATCAGCAGGATGAAACCCACTGAGACGGCCACCATGTTGACCACATGGGCCTTCATGGTCTGGTTGATCTCGCCCAGCGAATAAGTGATGTCCACGACGCCCAGAACCGACTGGCTGGCCGGGTGTTTGTGGCACGACGCGCTGGAGCACGAAGGCTCGTTGCGTATGACCGCCATGTTTCCGAGCAGCTGCTGCCGGTCGGGGGAGTCGAAGATCCGCCATTTCTTGTGGTTCGGAATCTCGGTGAGCACCTTGTCGCCCTCGTGGCAGGCGGAGCAATGTTCGGCTTCCTTGTCGATGCGCTGACCGATTTCCGGCGGGAAGTTCGAATGGGCGATCACGCCGTCCTTGCGCAGGACGCGCACCCGCTGGATGCCCTCCTGCTTGCCGATGTCCTCGATGATCTTGTCGACGATGTCGGGCTCGTCCAGCAGCATCGCATGCCGCGTGCTGCGGGCGATCACCTGCGACAACTGGTCCATGTGGGTGACCAGCGTCCTGAGCTGTTCGCCGCGCTCCTGCTGAACGAGAAGGAGCACAAACAGCATCATCACCGCAACCAGGACCATGGTCAGGTAAAAGGTGACTTTGAACTTAAGGCTTCTTGGTGACATCCCCGGCTTTGGCGCGGGGTTCCTCGAAGCAAGGAGAGGCCCGTGCGCACCTCGCTATTTGCGAGTGTGCGCCCTGCCGGGCATGGATCGTTTGATCGCAAGCAAGGAAGCGGCGAAGAGGATGGAGGCGGCGACCAAAAGACAAACGGATCCAGGCCTGCGCCGGGATCCGTTCGGGGATCGGGAAGCGGGTTCCCGGCATTTGCCGGGAAACGCGCCTACTGTTCCTTCTTCTCTTCCTTGCGCTCGACCATGGTCTTGCTGATCAGGACCGGACGGCCCTTCAGCTGGTTCAGGGCCTGCACCAGCTGGAAGTCCTTGTCGGTGCCGAACTCGGGCACTTTCCGGTCGGAAGGACCCTTGCGTGCCTCTTCCTCGGCCTTCAGGCGAGCTTCCTCGCGCGCCTTTTCGCGCGCCGGGTCCTTGACTTCGGCGCCCTGGCCGCTGCCCAGGTGCTTGTCCAGGTCCGCTTCCCGGGTCCGCAGGAGAGCGAAGACATCGCCGCCCTCGATATCGTCGACCATCACGTCGGGCACGATGCCCTTGGCCTGGATCGACTTCCCGCTAGGCGTGTAGTAACGCGCAGTGGTCAGTTTCAGGCCCGTGTCGGGGCCAAGCGGCCGCACGGTCTGCACCGAGCCCTTGCCGAAGGTCTGGCTGCCGAGGATGATGCCGCGCTTGTGGTCCTGCAGCGCACCGGCCACGATTTCACTGGCCGAAGCCGAGCCTTCGTTGACCAGCACGACCAGTGGCACGGACTTGAGCGCGGCCGGCAGGCGGCGCAGCGGATCGGCGCCGGCGCGGCGCTGATAGAACTCGGGCGCGGCCTTGTAGACGAACTTGCTCTCCGCCAGCTGGCCGTTGGTCGACACCACCGTGACGTTCTCGGGCAGGAAGGCTGCGGAAATTGCCACCGCCGCGTCGAGCAGGCCGCCCGGATCGTTGCGCAGATCGAGCACCATGCCTTTGAGATTGGGCTCGGCCTTGTAGATTTCCTCGACCTTCCTGGCGAAGTCGTCGACCGTACGCTCCTGGAACTGCGACAGGCGAATCCAGCCGAAGCCGGGCTCGACGACCTTGCCGCGCACCGATTGCGTACGGATTTCCTCGCGGGTGATGGTGACCGGGAAGCTGCGGTTTTCGTCCTTGCGGAAGATGGTCAGCATGACCTTGGTGTTGGGCTCGCCGCGCATGCGCTTCACGGCTTCGCTGAGGGTCAGGCCCTTCACGACCGTGTCATCGATCTTGGTGATCAAGTCGTTGGGCTTCAGGCCGGCACGGAAGGCGGGGGAGCCTTCGATCGGCGAGACGACCTTCACGAGGCCTTCTTCCTGCGAGATTTCGATCCCCACGCCGACGAAACGTCCTGACGTGCCTTCGCGGAATTCCTTGAACGACTTCTTGTCGAAATACTGGGAATGTGGATCGAGGCTGGCCACCATGCCCGAAATGGCATCAGTGATCAGCTTCTTCTCGTCGACCGGCTCGACATAGTCGCTCTTGACCATCCCGAAAACTGCCGCCAGCTGCTGCAGCTCTTCGAGCGGCAACGGGGCCAACGAGCCGCGCGCAACCGTTTGCAACGACACGGTCGTCAGCGCACCAGCCAAGGCGCCCACGGAAATCCAGCCGGCAATCTTCAGTTTATGGCTCATGTCAAGGCAATCCAATCGTCAACAGTCTGGAAAATATACACCTGCGAAAGGCGTATGACGCAATCGTTACGCGAGGGTTCCGGAACGCGGCATTTATTTGTGCAAAAGTCCCTCGGTTCACCGGGACTTCACGGCTGCGGCGGCTGCGCCTTGCCCTGGCTGGCCACTGCTGCCGCAGCCTTGGCGGCCGCCTCCGCGTCGCCCAAATAGTAATGGCGGATCGGCTTTAGCGCCTGATCCAGCTCGTAAACCAGGGGAATTCCGTTGGGAATATTCAAGCCGACGATGTCGCTGTCCGAGATATCGTCGAGATATTTCACCAGGGCCCGGATCGAATTGCCATGGGCGGCCACCAGCACCTGCCTGCCGCTCGCGATCGCCGGAGCCATCGATTCCTTCCAGAACGGCAGTACCCGGGCCACGGTGTCCTTCAGGCATTCGGTCAGCGGGACCTCACCCGCAGCCAGGCGTGCGTAACGGAGGTCGCCGCGCTCGCTGCGTGGGTCGCCCGGCTCCAGGGGAGGCGGCGGCACGTGGTAACTACGGCGCCAGACCAGCACCTGCTCGTCGCCGAATTTCCGGGCGGTCTCGGCCTTGTTCAGGCCCTGCAGCGCGCCATAGTGGCGCTCGTTCAGGCGCCAGGAATGCACCACCGGCAGCCAGGTGCGATCCATCTCGTCCAGGCAGTGCCACAAGGTGCGGGTGGCGCGCTTCAGGACGCTGGTGTAGCAAAGATCGAATTCCCAGCCCTCGGCCCGAAGCAGGCGCCCGGAGGTCTTGGCCTGCTCGATGCCGGTGGGCGTCAGGTCCACGTCGGTCCAGCCGGTGAAGCGGTTTTCGAGGTTCCAGGTCGATTCGCCGTGGCGAATCAGCACGAGTTTGTACATGGGGGAAGCCTTGGCGTGGGCGGTAGGAAACCCGGCATTTTAGAATCACGGGTTGGCTGCCTCGCCAAAAGCAGGTCAAAGCAGGCCGACTTTGCCTCCCACTACAAGGAAACATGTGAAATTCTTGATCGACAACTGGATGCTGATCGCGGTGGCCTTGGCCTCGGGCGCCATGCTGCTGTGGCCTGCGGTGCAGGGCGCCAGCGCCGGCGGTTTGTCCGCGGCCGGTGCCGTGCAACTCATCAATCGGGAGCGGGCCGTGGTTGTGGACGTGAGCGAAACCGACGAATTTGCCAGCGGCCATGTCAGCGGCGCGAAGAACGTCCCGGTCGGGCAGCTGGAACAACGCCTGCCCGAAGTGGTGAAAAACAAAGGCGTGCCGCTGATCCTGGTATGCGCTACTGGCATGCGCGCGAAGCGCGCGCTGCCGGTCGCAAGAAAACTTGGTTACGACAAGGCTCAAGTGTTGGCCGGCGGGCTGAAAGCCTGGAAAGACGCTAACCTGCCTGTCGAGAAAGCCTGAACCAGCGAGCCCATGAACCCAGTCAAGATGTACACCACGGCCGTTTGCCCGTTTTGCATTCGCGCCAAACAGTTCCTTCTGGCCAAGGGTGTCCAGATGATCGAGGAGATCCGGGTCGACATGCAGCCCCATGAGCGAATGAAGATGATGGAGATCACCGGCCGGCGCACGGTGCCGCAGATCTTCATTGGCGATACCCATGTGGGCGGCTGCGACGACTTGATGGCGCTGGACCGGCGCGGCGGGCTGGTGCCGTTGCTCAAGCGTACAGCCTGAGATAATCCCCTATCCGATCCCAGCCCGCTTCAGCGAGCCTCTGAGACTTTGGGGTCAGATCACAATTCAGGACAGTTGCGCAATTGGAGACCGAGATATCGGACGAAATTGTGCTCTGACCCCAACCGATCGAAAGAAAGAAAACCATGGCCGACCAGCAAGCAGATCCCGTCTTCCAGATTCAGCGCGTCTACCTCAAGGAGGCGTCGCTCGAGCAGCCCAATTCCCCGGGCATCCTGCTGGAGCAGGAGCAACCCGCGGTGGATATCCAGCTCGCCGTGGAGGCCGTCCCGGCCGCCGACGGCGTGTTCGAGGTGTGTGTCACGGCCACCATCACCACCAAGGTCAAGGACAAGACCGTATTCCTGGTGGAAGTCAAGCAGGCCGGTATTTTCGAGATCCGGAACCTGCCGGAAGAACAGATGGGTCCGGTCATGGGCATCGCCTGCCCGCAGATCGTCTATCCCTACCTGCGGGGCAACGTGGCCGACCTCATCACCCGCGCGGGATTTCCGCCGGTGCACCTGGCCGAGATCAATTTCCAGGCCATGTACGAGCAGCAGCACGCCCAGCAGCCGCAGGCGGCCGAACCGTCGCGCATCATCACCACGGCTTGAGGCCGTAGCGCGGCGCCAGTCGCACGCCTGCCATGAAGATCACGGTGTTCGGAGCCGGGGCCTGGGGCACGGCTTTGGCCGTGAGCGCAGCCGGCCGGCACGAAGTGGGACTGTGGGCCCGCGACCCCGCCCAAGCCCGGGCACTCGTCACGGCGCGCGAGAACCTGCGCTACCTGCCTGGCGTGTCCTTGCCCGCGAATCTTGCGATCCGGGCTGAACCCGCCGAAGAGATTGCCGCCGTCGCTGGCGCGAGCGAACTGGCGATCATCGCCACACCGATGGCGGGCCTGCGCCAGATGCTGCGTCAACTGCGCGGCCATCGCGGGCCGGTGGCCTGGCTGTGCAAAGGTTTCGAGGCACCGATGGGGGGCGACGGCCTGCTGGGCCATGAGATCAAGGCCGAGGTCGCTCCGGCGCTGCGGGCCGGCATCCTGAGCGGACCGAGCTTTGCCCAGGAGGTGGCACGCGGCCAGCCGACGGCTCTGGTGGCCGCCAGTGAGCATGAAGAAGTGCGTGCTGCCCTGGTTGCCGCGTTCCACAGCGAGACGTTGCGCGTCTATGCCAATGACGACCTTGCCGGCGTCGAGGTGGGCGGTGCCGTCAAGAACGTGCTGGCGATCGCGACCGGGCTATGCGATGGACTCGGGCTGGGGCTGAATGCGCGGGCTGCGCTCATCACGCGTGGGCTGGCCGAATTGACGAGACTGGGAGTGGCCCTGGGCGCCCGGCCGGAAACCTTCATGGGTCTTTCCGGGTTGGGCGATCTGGTCCTCACCGCGACCGGCGACCTCAGCCGCAACCGCCAGGTCGGCCTGCTGTTGGCACAAGGCAAGTCTGCGCAACAGGCAACCGATTCGCTCGGCCACGTGGCCGAAGGCGTTTACTGCGCGCGCACGGTTGTTCGCCGCGCGCAGCACCTGGGCGTGGACATGCCCATTTCGCGGGCCGTCGTCGCACTGCTCGACGGCAAGCTCAAACCCGCGGAAGCCGTGTCGGAACTGATGGGGCGTGGGCCGGTACCCGAGGCCGCGTAAGCCTCAAGGATCGATTCGCAGCAGCGCCTGCCGGATCTGGTCGAGATTGGTCGGGCGCACCAGCCGAGTCACCTCCTTGCCGTCGCGCAGGAATACCAGCGTCGGCCAGAGCTTCACCCCGAACGACCGGCCCAACGGGAGCCCGCTGCCGTCCTCCACCTTGAGGTGGTGCACGTGACGGTGCGAAGCGAAAGCGCCGGCGATCAACGGTTGGGCTGCGCGGCAATAACCGCACCACGGCGTCCCGAATTCCACGACAGCCGGCCCCGCAAGGCCGTCCACTTCCGCCCGTGACGGTTCAGTTTCAGCGTAAGCGGTATTCATGCAGCTATTGTCGCCAATGCGTTGGCCGGGTGGCGTAGGCCTGCGCCGTCGGGGCAAGTCGTCCGAATCTTGGGCTTCTGCTCTTCTGGGACCTCTACTCTTGACAGTGAAAGGTGGTGCGTTAGCCTGCCCCTTCAACAACAAGGAGACCAACATGCGAAGTGCTAAAGCTTCGATATTCGCCGTGGCCGCGGGAGCAGCCGCTGTGCTGGCCGTCTTTGCCTACTCGGGCGGCGCTGCCGCCCAAGGCAGTGAGATGACCTTTTTCGTGACCAGCACCAACCCGGGAAAAGGCGCCGATCTCGGCGGCTTGGCCGGCGCTGACCAGCATTGCCAGACGCTGGCCAGTGCGGCCGGGGCCGGCGGCCACACTTGGCATGCCTATCTCAGCACGACCGCGGCCGGCGGCGGCGCGGCGATCAATGCCCGTGACCGTATTGGCAAAGGACCATGGAAAAACGCCAAAGGCGTCGTGATCGCCGCCAACGTCGATGAACTGCACGGCGACAACAAGCTGAACAAGCAGACGGCGCTGAACGAGAAAGGTGAGGTGGTGGCTGGCCGGGGCGACCCCGTCAACATGCATGACATGCTCACCGGTTCGACACCCGACGGACGCAGTTCCACGGCCGCTGGCGACACGACCTGCGGCAACTGGACCAAGAGCGGCAGCGACGGCTCCGCCATCGTCGGCCATCATGACCGCACAGGGCTTGACGATTCCGCGCCCGCCAAGTCGTGGAATTCGTCTCACCCAAGCCGCGGTTGCAGCCCGGAGGGCCTCAAGGGCACGGGCAGCGCAGGCTTCCTGTACTGCTTCGCGGTCAACTGAGGCGGACGCGCCGAACCGAGCCCCGCGGCAGCGGCAAAAGCCGCGTGCCCGGGATGCCGGTATGCTTGCCTGTCATGGCAAGCTTCGATTTCTCACCGGAAGCGGTAGCTGAACTCGCGCGCGCAGACGCGGCACGCGCCCTGGCGGAGGACGTTGGCTCCGGCGACCTGACGGCCGACTTGATTGATCCTGCGCGGCGCGCCCGGGCGCGCGTGCTGGCGCGCGAAGCGGCAGTGATCTGCGGCGCGCCCTGGGTCGAGGCGGCGCTGCGGCAGGTGGACCCGGAAATTCAGATCCACTGGTTGGTCCTGGAGGGCCGGCCGGCCCTGGCAGACCAGGTTGTGCTGGAGATCGAAGGCTCGGCCCGCGGCCTGCTCACGGCCGAACGCACGGCTCTGAATTTCCTGCAACTGCTCACTGGCGTGGCGACCAGGACGGCGACCTATGTCGAGGCGGTGCGCGGAACACGCGCGCAGATCGTCGACACTCGCAAGACGCTGCCCGGCCTGCGCCTCGCACAGAAATACGCCGTGCGGGTGGGCGGCGGGACCAATCACCGCATCGGCCTGTACGACGCCGTCCTGATCAAGGAAAACCATATTGCCGCGGCCGGCGGCGTGACGCAGGTGCTCGCGGCTGCGGCGCAGGTGACGGGGCAGGCGACGTTTGTAGAGATCGAGGTCGAAACGCTGGTGCAACTGCGAGAGGCCCTGGCTGCCGGCGCGAAAATGATCCTGCTCGACAACATGGACCTGCCGACCCTGCGCGAGGCCGTTCGCATCAATGACGCCCGCGCCATCCTGGAAATTTCCGGCGGCGTGACGCTTCAGAGCGTGCGCGCACTTGCGGAAACCGGTGTGGACCGCATCTCCATTGGAGCCCTCACGAAAGACGTGAAGGCCGCCGATTTTTCCATGCGGCTGAAGGAAATCTGAGCCTGAAGGAAATTTGAAAATGAGCGCCGTGATTCCCATCTACGACGTCGAGTACGAGCACCCGCTGCCGGGCAACGCCTGCGACACCAAACACGCCTGGGCACGCGTGCCCGTCGAGCCTACGGCGGCCGAGCGCGCGGCGCTCAAGGCCAAGGTGCGCCGCCTGCTCAAGGAACGCAACGCCGTGATGGTTTCGCACTACTACGTGCATCCCGACCTGCAGGACCTGGCCGAGGAGACCGGCGGCATCGTCAGCGATTCGCTGGAGATGGCGCGGTTCGGCCGCGACCATGCGGCCCAGACGCTGGTGGTGTCGGGCGTGAAGTTCATGGGCGAGACCGCAAAGATCGTATCGCCCGAAAAGCGCGTGCTGATGCCCGACCTGGACGCGACCTGCTCGCTCGACCTGGGCTGTCCCATCGACGAGTTCTCGGCGTTCTGCGATCAGTATCCCGACCGTACCGTGGTCGTCTACGCCAACACCAGCGCCGCGGTGAAGGCCCGCTCGGACTGGCTGGTCACGTCCAGCTGTGCGCTGGACATCGCGCGGGCGCTCAAGGACAAGGGGCACAAGATCCTGTGGGCGCCGGACAAGCACCTGGGCTCGTACATCCAGCGCGAAACGGGCGCCGACATGGTGTTCTGGAACGGCTCGTGCATCGTGCACGACGAGTTCAAGGCATTCGAGCTCGAGGCACTGAAGAAAGAATATCCCAGGGCCAAGGTGCTGGTGCATCCCGAATCGCCGGCCGATGTGGTGGCCCTGGCCGATGCCGTGGGATCGACCTCGGGCATCCTCAAAGCCGCGCGCGAGATGGATGCGAAGGAGTTCATCGTTGCAACCGACAACGGCATGATGCACAAGCTGCGCACGCTCAATCCGGACAAGGTGTTCATCGAAGCGCCGACAGCAGGCAACAGCGCCACGTGCAAGAGCTGTGCGCACTGCCCGTGGATGGCGATGAATGGCCTGGCAGGCCTCGCCCACGTGCTGGAGACCGGCACCAACGAGATCCACGTCGATCCGGCCCTGGGTCAGCGCGCGCGCGTTCCGATCGACCGCATGCTGGCGTTCACTGCGGCGCTGAAGGCCGGCCAGCCGGCTGGGTCGCTGGTGCCCAATATCGGCGCGGCCTGATCCTCGCGGTTGCGGGCGCGCTCAGGCCCGCGAAATCACCTGCTCCTGGGTGAGGATGGTGGGCAGCGCCACCGGCAGCGTCGCCGGATAGTCGCGGCTGAAGTGCAAGCCACGGCTTTCATGGCGGGCCTGGGCGGACTTGACGATCAGGTCGGCCACCATGACCAGGTTGCGCAACTCCAGCAGATCGCGCGTCACGTGGAAATTGGCGTAGAACTCCTGGATTTCCTCCTGCAGCAGGCGAATGCGGTGGGCGGCCCGCTCCAGGCGCTTGTTGGTCCGCACGATGCCCACGTAGTCCCACATGAAGCGGCGCAGCTCGTCCCAGTTGTGCGAGATCACGACTGTCTCGTCGGGATCCGTCACGCGGCTCACGTCCCACGGCGGCACCGACGCTATCGTGGGCAGCGCGGTGGCCTTGATGTCCTGCGCCGCCGAGCGGGCGAACACCATGCACTCGACCAGGGAATTGCTGGCGAGTCGGTTGGCCCCGTGCAGGCCGGTGTAGGCGGTTTCGCCGATGGCGTGCAAGCCCACCAGGTCGGTGCGTCCGGACAGGTCCGTGTGAACCCCGCCACAGGTGAAATGCACGGCCGGAACCACTGGAATCGGCTGGCGCGTGATGTCGATGCCCAGCTCCAGGCAGCGCGCGTGAATGGTCGGGAAATGCTCCCGAATGAACTCGGCCGGCTGGTGCGAGATGTCCAGGTAGACGCATTCGATGCCGCGCTTCTTCATCTCGAAGTCGATGGCCCGTGCCACGACGTCACGCGGCGCGAGCTCGGCCCGGGCATCGTGCTGCGGCATGAAGCGGGTGCCATCGGGCAGCAGCAGCCGGCCGCCTTCGCCGCGCACCGCTTCGCTGATCAGGAACGACTTGACGTGCGGGTGGTAGAGGCAGGTCGGGTGGAACTGGATGAACTCCATGTTCGACACGCGGCAGCCGGCGCGCCACGCCGCCGCGATCCCGTCGCCCGTCGCCGTGTCGGGATTCGTGGTGTAGAGATAGACCTTGCCCGCCCCGCCGGTGGCCAGCACCGTCTGAGGCGCACGGAAAGTGATGACCTGGTCGGTGGCTTCGTCCAGCGCGTACAGGCCCATGCAGGCGGCCGCGCCCACCGCGGAAAGGCCCAGCTTGCGGCTGGTGATCAGGTCGACCAGGGTGTGCTGCTCGAACACCGTGATGTTGGGGGTGCGCCGCACACGCTCGATGAGGGTCTGCTGTACGGCGGCGCCGGTCGCGTCGGTCACGTGCGCGATCCGGCGGGCGCTGTGGCCGCCCTCCCGGGTCAGGTGCAGGTGGCCGGCTTCCTGCGAGAACGGCACGCCCAGCTGCCGGAGCCATTCGATGCTCTCCGGCGCATGTTCGACAACGAAGCGGGTTGCCGCCAGGTCCGAGAGGCCGGCGCCGGCGACCAGTGTGTCGTCCACATGCGCGGCGAAGCTGTCCGCCTCATGCAGCACCGCTGCGATGCCTCCCTGGGCGAGACCGCTCGAGCCATCGGCGATGGCCCGCTTGGTGAGCACCGCGACGCGGTGCGTAGGTGCCAGGTGCAGGGCGGCCGACAGGCCGGCCAGGCCGCTGCCGACGATCACCACGTCGAAATCGTGCGAAACAGGGGTCATGATGGTCTAAGGCTGTTCACAGCCTGAAGTTCAGGAAGATTGGTACGCCAAGCGGACGTAGATCGGGGCGAAAGCCTCGGCCTGGGTCACGTCGATGAGAGCCTCTTTGGCCAGCTCCAGCAGCGCGATGAAGGTAACGATCAGCAGCGGGATGCCGCGCGCGGGGTCGAACAGCTGCTCGAATTCCACGAACTTGTGGCCCTGCAGGCGGCGCAGCACGATGCTCATGTGCTCGCGCACGGAGAGCTCTTCGCGCGTGATCTTGTGGTGCTGCACCAGCTTGGCCCGCTTGACGATGTCGCGCCAGGCTTCCTGCAGGTCGACCACGTTCACGTCGGGAAAGCGGGGCTGCAGCGCCTGCTCGATATAGACCTGGGCGCGCAGGATATCGCGGCCCATCTGGGGAACTTCGTTCAGTCGGAATGCCGCGGCCTTCATCTGCTCGTATTCGAGCAGGCGGCGCACCAGTTCGGCGCGCGGGTCTTCCGGCTCCTGGCCCTCGGCCGTCTTGCGCGGGGGCAGCAGCATGCGCGACTTGATCTCGATCAGCATCGCCGCCATCAGCAGGTATTCCGCAGCCAGCTCGAGGTTGCGCCCGCGGATCTCTTCCACGTAGGCCAGGTACTGGCGCGTGACGCCGGCCATCGGAATGTCCAGGATGTTGAAGTTCTGCTTGCGTATCAGGTACAGCAGCAGGTCCAGCGGGCCTTCGAATGCCTCGAGGAAAACCTCCAGCGCGTCGGGCGGAATGTACAGGTCCGTCGGCATGGCGAACAACGGTTCGCCGTACAGGCGCGCCAGCGCCACCTGGTCTACCACGTCGGGCATGCCGGGCGGCAGCTCGGTTGCCGGGGGCTCCGGCAGCGTCGCTTCGCCCAGCTGGGTCATTTCGATTCGGTCTGGTACACGTAAGGTTTTTGCGGTACCTGGGCTTCGCGCCATTCGCTCCAGGCCTCGCGGTCCACGTGCTTGTCCCAGAAGATGGCCATGCCGGCGCGCTGCCGCGCGTCCAGGTCGGGCTTGTCCGCCTTGAGCTGTTCGATGAGTTGGGTGGCGTCCGAGTTGTAGTCGGGACGGCGGAAGATCTTCACGAGAATCGACATAGACTATTTCCCTTTTCGCAATTTTACCGCCGCGCGCGATGCGGACCCGGGAGTGTGCTTGACATCCGTCAGCGGGGATGCGCTGCGAATGGTATTAGCATACGTCCATCACCGGCTGGCAGTAACAGAGGAATGGCGCATTGACGGAAATGACGGATGTGGCTCACTGGCTGCGGCTGGACTGGATGCTGGTGGCGGTCGTGGGAGGCTGGCTGGTGATCGGTCTGGCCGGCGTGCTGGCGCTGCGCCGTTTCACCTTTGTCTCGCGTGTCCTGTTCCCGGCGGGTGGGGCCCTTGGCCTGTTGCTGTTTGGCCTGGCGCTGGCCGCCGTCTTCAGCGGCCCCGAGACGGCCGTTCTTCCCGTGGGGCTGCCGAATCTGCCGTTCCACCTGCGGCTGGACAGCCTGGCGGCGTTCTTCCTGATGGTGATCGGCGCCGTGTCGGCCGGTATTTCCACCTTCGCCGCCGGGTATTTCCGCAAGGCCGAAGGCACGCCACCGGGCCTGATGTGCCTGGAGTACCACTTGTTCCTTGCCAGCATGGCCCTGGTGGTGCTGGCCGACGACGCCTACGCCTTCATGGTGATGTGGGAAACCATGGCGCTGTCGTCGTATTTCCTCGTGACGGCGAATCACCGGGTGGCCGAAGTTCGCCACGCCGGCTATCTGTACCTGACGATGGCGCATATCGGGGCCATCTCCATCCTGCTTTGCTTTGGCGTGTTACAGGCCAACACCGGCGACTACACGTTCGCCAACATGCGCGCGCAGCACCTTTCGCCTTTTTGGGGCTCGATTGCATTCCTGCTGGCCCTGCTGGGGTTTGGCGCGAAGGCCGGCCTGGTACCACTGCATGTCTGGTTGCCCGAGGCGCATCCGGCAGCGCCGTCGCCCGTCTCCGCGCTGATGAGCGGCGTAATGCTCAAGACGGCGATCTACGCCATGCTGCGCGTTTCGTTCGACCTGCTCCACACGCAGTTCTGGTGGTGGGGTGGGCTGCTCTTGGCGCTGGGGCTGGCCACGGCGCTGTTTGGGGTGGTGTTCGCCGCGGTGCAAGTGGATATGAAGCGACTGCTGGCGTACTCCTCGATCGAGAACATCGGCCTGCTGTTCGCCAGCATCGGCCTGACCTTGATCTTCTCGGCGTACGGCATGAAAGCGCTGGCGGCGCTGGCCCTGACGGCCGCCCTCTACCACGTCGCCAGCCACGCGTTCTTCAAGAGCCTGCTCTTCCTGTGCACCGGCTGCGTGCTGCACGCGACCGCCGAGCGCAGCCTGGGCAAGTTGGGCGGACTGATCCGCTACATGCCCTGGGTCGCTTGGGTCACACTGCTCGGCGTGCTGACCAGCGCCGGGCTGCCGCCGCTGGCCGGCTTCGTCTCCGAGTGGCTGCTGCTGCAAAGCTTCCTGTTCACGCCGGGCTTGCCCGACGCGCTGCTGAACATGCTGATCCCGGCGGCGGCCGCGCTCGTCGCGCTGGTAGCGGCGCTGGCGGGTTACACCATGGTGAAGTTCTTCGGAGTCATCTTCCTCGGCCAGCCGCGCGAGGAAAAACTGGCGCAGGCGCACGACGCCGGCGCATGGGAGCGCGTCGGCATGCTGTGGCTGGTGCTCGGTTGCGTGATGCTTGGCCTGCTGCCGGTTCAGTTCATCCAGTTTATCGATCCGGTCACGCAGCAATTGATCTCGGCCGGCCTCGGACGGACCGTGGCCGATAGCGGCTGGCTGCTGGCGCCCATCAGCGTCGAGCGGGCCAGCTATGGGCCGGTGATTTTCCTGCTCGGCGTCGCCGCCGGCTGCGGGGTGGCCTTCTTCATGGTGCGCCGCTTCTATCACGGCAGGCTGCGCCGCTCGCCGGCGTGGGACTGCGGCTTCCCCTGGCAGAACGCGCGCATGCAGGACACCGCCGAAGGCTTTGGGCAGCCGATCCGGCAGATCTTCGAGCCGTTCTTCGTGATGCGCCGCGAGCTGCCGACGCCCTTCGACACCCGCCCGCGTTACCGCGTCGTGGTCGAGGACCACTTCTGGGGCTGGATCTATCTTCCGCTGGCGGCAGCGGCCACGCGCATCTCCCGGCTCGTGGGCCTGCTGCAGCAGGGCCGCATTTCCATCTACCTGCTCTATAGCTTCGTGACCTTGATTGCCATGCTGCTGGTGGTGAAAAGATGACCATCTCCGGCGTCATTTCGCAAGTGCTGGAGATCATCGTGGCGCTTGCCCTCGCACCGCTGCTCACCGGCTGGGTCAACCAATGGCGCGCCTGGCTGCAAAACAAGTCCGCGCCCAGCCTGCTGCAGCCCTATTACCTGCTGCACAAGCTGTTCAACAAGGACTCGGTGGTGGCCGACCATGCGTCGTCGCTGTTTCGCGCCGTGCCCTACATCGTGTTCGGCTGCATGGCGCTGGCCAGCTCGATCGTCCCGACGCTGTCCACCGACCTGCCGCTCGCGCCCGCGGCCGATGCGATCGCGCTGGTCGGCCTGTTCGCGCTGGCGCGTGTGTTCATATCGCTGGCGGCGATGGACATCGGGACCTCCTTCGGTTCGATGGGTTCGCGCCGCGAAATGCTGATCGGCTTCCTGGCCGAGCCGGCGCTGTTGATGGTGCTGTTCTCCGCCTCGTTGATTTCCAAGTCCACCTCGCTGGCAACCACGGTGGAGACATTGGCGCACCGTGAACTGGCGATCTATCCGGCGCTCGCCTTTGCCGGCGTCGCGTTCGTCATGGTCTCGCTGGCCGAAAACGCCCGGGTGCCCATCGACAACCCGGCAACGCACCTGGAACTGACCATGATCCACGAAGCGCTGATCCTGGAATACTCCGGGCGCCATCTCGCGTTGATCGAGTGGGCGGCCAGCCTGAAACTGTTCGCCTACTCTTGTATCGGCCTGGCGCTGTTCTTCCCCTGGGGCGTGGCCGAGGCCCAGGCGCCGCTGGCGCTGTTGCTGGCATTGCCGGTGCTGGTGGGCAAGCTCGCCATTGGCGGCATCGCGATGTCCGTGCTGGA
This sequence comes from Ramlibacter sp., assembly GCA_035571715.1. Lineage (GTDB taxonomy): Bacteria > Pseudomonadota > Gammaproteobacteria > Burkholderiales > Burkholderiaceae_C > Ramlibacter. Next base: position 99 of record DATNCB010000233.1, on the reverse strand, counting down.
GACGCTGGCTGCCAAAATGCGCATCTTCCGCGTGCCCGAGTTCCTGGCGGGCGCCTTCCTGCTGGCCGTCATCGGCATGCTGGTTCACATCCTGCTCGC
>DATNCB010000232.1:0-2938 GCA_035571715.1 Ramlibacter sp. | reverse complement strand
GAGCACCGCGGTGCCGCCTGAAGACCAACCCAGCAACGCGATGCGCTCGGGCCGCGCCCAGGGCTGTGATGCGACCCAGAACAACGCCCCAAGCGCATCCGCGCGCCGCTGGGTCTGATCGATCAGGCGCTTGCCGATGGGTTGGGTGCAGATTTCGTCCTCCCCGCGCGCCGTCAGGCTGTCAGGAAAGACCACCGTGTAGCCCTCGGCAGTCAACATTTCCGCCGCCGCCTGGTGGCGGGCGTTCAATTGCCCTTTGCGGTGCCGCGCGAACAGGCCGCCGCAGCCATGCAATGCCACCACCGCGCCGCGCGACGGCTGTTTATCCGGATGGAACAGTTGCGCCTTGATCCGTGTGCCATCGAGGCTTTTGAAACTCACCTCTTCCGCGCAGGCCGCGCCTGCAAGCGCTACCAGCACAAGACCCACCGACCATGGAATGCCGAGCGCGGGCTTCATCGCTTCAGGCGCGCTCGGCCACCCAGCCCTGCACCGACTGCAGCGCGCCGGTGAGCTTGCTCGGGTCGGTGCCGCCGGCCATCGCCATGTCGGGCTTGCCGCCGCCCTTGCCGCCGACCTGTTGCGCGACGAAGTTCACGAGCTCGCCGGCCTTCACCTTGCCCATGCGATCGGCCGTGACACCGGCGGCTAGCTGCACCCTGCCGCCTTCGACCGCCGCCAGCACGATGGCGGCACTCTTGAGCTTGTCCTTGAGCTTGTCCATCGTGTCGCGCAACGTTTTCGCGTCAGCTCCGTCCAGCCGCGCCGCCAGCACCTTGATGCCTTTGACGTCGACGGCTTGTGCGACGAGGTCATCGCCTTGTGACGAAGCGAGCTTGCCCTTGAGCTGCGCCACTTCTTTTTCGAGCGAGCGGACCAAGTCCAGCACCTGGGTGACGCGATTTTGCAGCTCTGTGGGCGACGCCTTCAGAGTGCCGGCCACGCGGTTGACCGTTGATTCCAGCTGCTGCAAATACGCCAGCGCATTGGCGCCGGTGACGGCCTCGATCCGGCGAATACCGGCGGCCACGCCGCCTTCACTCACCACCTTGAACAGCCCGATGTCGCCGGTGCGCTGCACGTGCGTGCCGCCGCACAGCTCGCGGCTCGAGCCGATGTCCAGCACCCGCACCCGGTCGCCGTACTTCTCGCCGAACAGCATCACGGCGCCGGTCTTCTGGGCGGCCTCGATGTCCATCACGCGCGCCAGCGTCTCCTGGTTGGCCAGGATCTCGGCGTTGACGCGCCGCTCGATCTCGCGGATCTGCTCGTCGGTCACCGGCTGGTTGTGCGTGAAGTCGAAGCGGGTCTTGTCGGCGTCGACCAGCGAACCCTTCTGCTGCACGTGATCGCCAAGCACTTCACGCAGCGCCTTGTGCATCAGGTGCGTGACGCTGTGGTTGCGCATCGTCGCGTGGCGCTTTTGCATGTCGACCTTGGCCATCACCGAGTCACCGACCTTCAGCGTGCCGGATGACAAGGTGCCGTGATGGCCGAACACATCGGCCTTGATCTTCTGTGTGTCGTCGACGGTGAAGACTGTGCCCCCACCCCCGCCCTGCCCCGGTGGGGGTGGGAGTGAAGAGGCGATCACCCCTTCATCGCCCACCTGCCCGCCCGACTCGGCATAGAACGGTGTGGTGTCCAGCACGACAACGCCGGATTGCCCGGCCTTCAACGCGTTGGTTGCCACACCCTCGGCGTACAAAGCCACGACCTTCGCCGCCTCTTCGAGCTTCTCGTAGCCGGTGAACACGTTGCCGTCGCCGGTGTATTCCAGCGCACGGTCCATCTTGAACTTGCCGGCCGCCCGGCCCTGCGCCTTCTGCTTGTCCATGGCGGCGTTGAAGCCGGCCTCATCGACCGTCACACCGCGTTCGCGGCAGACGTCGTTCGTCAGGTCCAGGGGAAAGCCGTAGGTGTCGTGCAACTTGAAAGCCACGTCGCCGGACAGGACCTTCTGATCGCCCGCCAAGGCGGCGTCGAGGATCTCCATGCCGTTTTCCAGCGTCTCGAAGAAGCGCTCCTCTTCGGCCCTGAGCACATCGACGATTCGCTTCTCGTCGGCGCGCAACTTGGGATAGGCCGCGCCCATGAGACGCACCAGATCGGGCACCAGCTTGTGAAAGAACGGAGTCTTCTTGCCCAGCTTGTAGCCGTGGCGGATGGCGCGGCGCACGATGCGCCGCTGCACGTAGCCGCGGCCCTCGTTCGAAGGAATCACGCCGTCGCTCACCAGGAACGAAGTGGCGCGGATATGGTCGGCGATCACGCGCAGCGAGTTGTTCTTCAGGTCCTTTTCGCCGGTCTCGCGGGACGCCGCCTTGATCAACTGCTCGAACAGGTCGATCTCGTAATTGCTGTGCACGTGCTGCATGATCGCGGCCAGGCGCTCCAGCCCCATGCCGGTGTCCACGCACGGTGCGGGCAGGTTCTTCACGCTGCCGTCGGGCTGCATGTCGAACTGCATGAACACGTGATTCCAGATCTCGATGTATCGGTCGCCGTCCGCGTCCGGGCTGCCCGGCGGGCCGCCCGCGATGCCGGGGCCGTGATCGTAGAAAATTTCCGAGCACGGACCGCACGGCCCGGTGTCGGCCATCATCCAGAAGTTGTCGGAGGCGTACTTGGCGCCCTTGTTGTCGCCGATGCGCACCACGCGTTCGGCGGGAAGGCCGATCTCCTTGGTCCAGATCTGGTAGGCCTCGTCGTCATCGATGTACACCGTCGCCCACAGCTTGTCGGCCGGCAGCTTGTACACCTGCGTGAGCAGTTCCCAGCCCCATTTCAGCGAGTCGCGCTTGAAGTAGTCGCCGAAGCTCCAGTTCCCGAGCATCTCGAAGAAGGTGTGGTGCCGCGCCGTGTAGCCCACGTTCTCCAGGTCGTTGTGCTTGCCGCCCGCGCGCAGGCACGCCTGCACCGAAGCCGCGCGCACGTA
>DATNCB010000231.1:0-16850 GCA_035571715.1 Ramlibacter sp. | reverse complement strand
TTCTTCGGCGCGTAGTACTCCGACATGTGGTCCCGGAACATGACCCCTGCCGAAGGCATCCGGTTGTTGAACCAGTTCACGAGCCTTTCGGTCGCGCTGGCGTTCGGGGAGATTTCCTTGAATTCAGCCATGATGCTTGTTCAATCTCATCCTTTCTTGTCTTCGCCGATGAGCAGGCGGCTGTCCGAGAGGTACATGTGCGGCGGCACTTCCAGGTTATCCGGCGCGGGCTTGTTCCTGAATACGCGGCCCGCGAAGTCGAACGTCGAGCCATGGCACGGGCACAGAAAGCCACCTTGCCAGTCGTCCGGCAGCGAAGGCTGGGCACCGGGCTGGAACTTGTCCGAAGGCGAGCAGCCCAGATGCGTGCAGATGCCCACGCCGACCCATACTTCAGGCTTGATGGAACGGAACTCGTTCCTGGCGTAATCGGGCGTAGGGTACGCCTTGCGCTGGGAATTCGGATCGGCTACTTCTGCATCGGTCTTCTTCAGTGTCTGCAGCATGGCCGGCGTGCGCTTGAGGATCCACACCGGCTTGCCGCGCCATTCCACCGTCATCTTTTCGCCCGGTTGGAGCGCTGCTATGTCGACTTCCACAGGGGCGCCGGCGGCCTTGGCTCTTTCGGAGGGCTGAAAGCTGCTGATGAAGGGAACGGCGGTGAACGCGCCGCCCACCACGCCCGCGCAACTGGAGGCTATGAGCCACGTCCTTTTGCTGGCGTCGACTGTGGTGTCACTCATGGGGTCCTCAAGGGTGTCGCTGTTTAGGTCAACCCACGATTGTAGCTGAACGGGTATGAAAGACTCAACGCTTCCGGCGTCCGGCGGGCACGCCGTTTGAGCGTTCATACTCGGGGCGATCAAGACCGGAGGGCAACCATGGGAATGCTGCGGGAATTCAGGGAGTTTGCGGTCAAGGGCAGTGTGGTGGACCTCGCTGTCGGCGTGATCATCGGCGCCGCATTCGGCAAGATCGTCGACTCGCTCGTGGCCGATGTGGTGATGCCGCTGGTGGCGGCCGTCATCGGGCGGGTGGACTTCTCCAACCTCTTCGTCGTGCTGGGCCATGCGCCGCCGGGCATCCCGACGACACTCGATGCGCTGAAGAAGGCGGGCGTGCCGGTATTGGCTTACGGCAACTTCCTGACCATCGCCGTGAACTTCGTGCTGCTGGCCTTCATCATCTTCATCATGGTCAAGCAGGTCAATCGCCTCAGGCGCGAAACTCCGCCTCCGCCAGCGCCCGCCGCGGCACCGCCCGAGGACATCATGCTGCTGCGCGAGATCCGCGACAGCCTGCGCCGCAGTTAGCAATCCATACCGGGCTCCCAGCAGCCGCTAGTCACCGGGGACCAGCCGGCGGGCCGCGCGCACAGCTTCGATGAGGCTGGCAGGGTCGGCGCGGCCGGTGCCGGCGATGTCGAATGCCGTGCCGTGGTCGGGGCTGGTACGCACCAGCGGCAGGCCCAATGTGACGTTCACACCCTTATCGACGCCAAGGTATTTCACTGGGATCAGGCCCTGATCGTGGTACATCGCCACGACCACATCGAACTCTCCGGGCCGGCCGCCGGCCGCGCGCGCGCGCATGAAGACAGTGTCGGGCGCCCACGGACCACTCACCTGCAGGCCTTCGGCACGTGCCGCCTCGACCGCGGGGATGATGGAATCGATTTCTTCGCGGCCGAACAGCCCGCCTTCGCCCGCGTGCGGATTGAGCCCGGCCACGCCGATGTGCGGGGCGCGGCCCAGCGACCGACCCACCGCCTCGTGTGCGATGCGCAAAGTCTGCAATACGTTGCCGAAATTGACAGCCGCCAGCGCGTCGCGCAGGGAGATATGAATGCTCACCAGCACCGTGCGCAGCTCGTCATTGGCCAGCATCATCCGCACCGGTACGTCGGTGACACCCTTGCCGAGCCAGGCCGCTGCCTCCGCCTGCAACAGTTCCGTATGGCCGGGAAATTTGACGCCGGCCGCCGCCAGCGCTTCCTTGTGCAACGGCGCCGTCACCAGCGCGGCAATTTCGCCTGCCAGCGCAGCTCGCGCCGCCCAGACGACGCAGTCGGCCGCGGCCTTTCCGGCAGCGGCGCTCACTTCGCCCCACTTGGGCGGTTGCGCCAGGTGAGCCGCCTGCAACACAGGGACGCAGCGCGGCGGAGCAGCCAATGCCTCCTGGGGCGAATCGATCAAAGCAATGGGAAGCTCCACGCCATGCCCGCCGCGGATCGCTTGCGCAGCGCGGCGCATCGTCGCCAGGTCGCCCGCAACGAAGCAGCCCCGCGTGACCTCTGGCGCATCCCTGAAAGCCTTGGCGATGATTTCCGGACCGATGCCGGCCGCGTCCCCCATGGTGATGGCGACCGGTTTCATTTTTTTCGCATCGCTCATGCCGGGTTCTCGATGTCGATGAAGCGGTGCTGGATGCCTAGCTGGGCCGCCACATGGCCGGCCACCGCCGGCGCACCGTAACGTTCGCTGGCGTGATGGCCGCAGGCCAGGAAAGCGACGCCGCACTCGCGCGCGTAATGCGCTTGCGGCTCGGAAATCTCGCCCGTGATGAACGCGTCCGCCCCGGCGGCGATGGCCGACTCGAAATATCCCTGGGCGCCACCCGTGCACCAGGCGATGTTGCGGATCTGGCGAGGTGCGCCCTCGACCCACGTGGCGTGCCGGCCCAGATTCGTTTCCAGGTGCGCAGCCAACTCCTGCGCGCCCGCAAAGCTGCCGCCGCCGCGTCGCCGGCCGAGAAAACCGAGGGCCTGCTCGCCAAACCGCGTGGTCGCCTCCAAGCCCAGCTTGAGCCCCAACTGCGCGTTGTTGCCCAGTTCAGGATGGGCGTCCAGCGGCAGGTGATAGGCAAACAGGTTGATGTCGTGCTTGAGCAGGAGTGCCAGGCGTTGCTTCATCCAGCCGGTCACGCGGCCGTCCTGGCCGCGCCAGAACAGCCCATGGTGCACGAATATCGCCTGGGCCCGCGCCTGCACGGCCGCCTCGATCAATGCCCGGCTGGCTGTGACACCCGAGACAATGCATTGCACCTCGTCGCTGCCCTCGACCTGCAAGCCATTGGGGCCGTAATCCTTGAAATTTTCGGGCTGAAGCAAGCCGTCGAAGGTCTGAAGCAGTTGTTGTGCGGTGGCCATACGCGGAGGCAACTTTCGAAAAGCCCAATTGTCGGCCAAGCAGGTCCAGCACCTGTTCGTCACGCTTGCGCCTGCGGACACGGCGTAGGGGTCCGCCCGCATGGGCCTTGAGCGCCCACCCTGCGATAATCACTTGGTTTGCAGGGCGGAGCATCATGAATGCACAAGAATTAATGATCTGGAGCATGGCGCTCGGCGCCATAGCGGCCATGGCGCTGGCGAGGCTGACGGACCTGATCGTGCGGCCTACGCTGCCGCAGATCCAGGGCGTGGCATATCACGTCACCGTGTTGCTGCTGGTACTGATCCTTAGTGGAGTAGCCACGGAAACATGGCCGCTCGATCCCAAACTGGTGCGGCCGGCGCAGGTGCTCGCAGGACCGGTTTGCGTCGGGCTGTCGAATTTCTGGCTTCGGGATTGGCTCAATGCGAACCAGCGCGACCGTCTCATGGCAACGGCCCTGCGCGTTTCAGCCGTGTCGATGCCGCTCGGCGGGCTGGCATGCCTGGCTTTGCCCGACATGTTCCAGGTTCCGGGCGCCGGGGCCGTTTCACTATCCGGCGGCGTGCTAACGCTATGGCTGATGCTGCGTGCCTGGCACATGGGCGACCGGCTGGCACCCGTGATGGCAGCGGGCTGCCTGCTGACGCTGCCCGCTATCACCGGCCTGCACGCCATCGCGATTCACGGGCCGGGCGGCCTCGAGCTGCCCTCGCACGCGGCGACGGCCCTGTGCGCCGCGCTCTCCAGCGGCCTGACGGGTTTCGCGCTGTGGCGCCGCGATCGCCACGAGTGGCGTGCCCGGCGCGAGCCGGACCTGCCCTCGCGAACGGACCCGGTGACCAGGCTCTCCAGTGGAGTGAACCTGGTGCGCAAACTGATAAACGCCCAGCGGCGCCGTCGCCGGTCCCGCCGTGACGGCGCCGTACTGGCGATACTGGTATTCGATGTCGACCGGATCGCAGCCCAGGCCGGGACGGCCGGCGTGAACGAGGCGTTCATCTGCATGGCCCGGCGAATCCAGCGCCAGGTAGGCGTGATCAATCCGGTCGGTCGCTATTACGACAATTGCTTCGTCACCCTGATAGAGACGATCCAGTCGCCGGCCTGGCTGCGCACGTTGGGGCTGCGGGTGGCGACCAGCTTGCGCCGGCCGATGGAGGTAATGACGGCAGAGGGGCAGCGCATCGAACTGACCGCCGACGTCGGCGTGGGCGTCGTCCACCTCTCGCGCGCACCGGCAGCAGTCGAGGACATCCTGGACGAAGCCCAGCGCATGGCGCAGGCGGCCCGTGGCATGCGTTCGCGCGCGGCCATTTTCGATCCATCCTCGGGTGAAGTGGTCCCGGTCGAGCAGGCCAATCTCGGTCCACGCCGACGAGCACCGCCGATTGGTCCGGCACGTACCCTGGCTGGCCGCTGAATTTAGCGGCGATCGCAGCCGCCGCGGCCACATCAGCGGCTGCGCGCGTCTACACTTGCAGAAAACAACTTTCGGGCTCCCCACGCCGATCATGCGTCGCTACTGGCTGCTTTTCTCTCAGGCTGTCACTATTCTGCTCGCCGCCTATTTCGTCGTGGCGACGCTCAAGCCTGAATGGCTCGGTCGACCGGCCCTGACCGTAAGCCAAGGCGTTCCGCTGATCGAAGCGCCTGCGCCGGTATCGGGCGCGCCGCCGATGGGAAGCTTCCGGGCCGCGGCGCAACGCGCTTCGGCAGCCGTGGTCAGCATCAACACCAGCAAGGCGCCGGAGCGACATCCCAACGCCAACGATCCCTGGTTCCGGTTTTTCTTCGGCGACCAGGGCGGAGCGCCGCAAGCCGGCCTGGGCAGCGGCGTGATCATTAGCGCTGACGGCTACATCCTCACCAACAACCACGTGGTCGAAGGCGCCGACGAGATCGAAGTGGCGCTCAACGACAGCCGGCGAGCCAGAGCCAAAGTGATCGGCACCGACCCCGACACCGATCTGGCCATCCTCAAGATTTCGCTGGACCGGCTGCCGGTGATTACGCTTGGAAATTCCGACGCGCTGCAGGTGGGCGACCAGGTGCTGGCCATCGGCAACCCGTTCGGTGTCGGGCAAACCGTCACCAGCGGAATCGTCAGCGCTCTGGGCCGCAATCAGCTGGGCATCAACACCTTCGAGAACTTCATCCAGACCGACGCGGCGATCAACCCGGGCAACTCGGGCGGCGCGCTGGTCGACGTGAACGGCCACCTGATGGGAATCAACACGGCGATCTATTCGCGCTCGGGCGGCAGCATGGGCATCGGCTTCGCGATCCCCGTGTCGACCGCCAAGCTGGTGCTCGAAGGCATCGTCAAGGAGGGCGTCGTCAGGCGCGGCTGGATCGGAGTCGAGCCGGCCGACCTGTCGCCGGAATTGATGGAGACTTTCGGCGTCAAGGCCAAGCGCGGCGTGCTGATCACCGGCGTGCTGCAAAACGGCCCGGCCGCCCAGGCCGGTATCCGCCCCGGCGACGTCATCGTGGAAGCGGCGGGCAAGCAGATCGCCAATGTGTCGGAGCTGCTGTCGAGCGTCGCGGCTCTCAAGCCGGGTGCGGCCGCGAAATTCCGCGTCCTTCGCCACGACGATGCGGTGGAGCTGAACGTGACTCCGGGCCTGCGGCCGAAGCCGCCTAAGCCGCCGCAGCGTTAACTCTCACTCGCCGCCGCGCCCTCCTCGGGGGCCTTCGTGTGCTTGATGAACAGCTGCGCCGCCCAGATGCCCGCTTCGTACAGCAGGCACATCGGGATGGCGAGCGCCAGCTGGGACACCACGTCCGGCGGCGTGATGATGGCCGCGACGATGAATGCCACCACGATGAAATAGGCGCGGAATTCCTTGAGCTTGCTGATGCTGACGAAACCCATGCGCGCCAGCACGACCACCACGATCGGAACCTCGAATGCCATGCCGAAGGCCAGGAACATCGTGAGCACAAAGCTCAGGTAGGCCTCGATATCCGGCGCCGCGGTGATGCTTTTGGGCGCGAAGCTCTGGATGAACCTGAAGACCTGCCCGAAGACGAAGAAGTAGCAGAAGCCCACGCCGATGAAAAACAGCAGCGTGCTCGAAATGACCAGGGGCAGCACCAGCTTCTTCTCGTGCGAGTACAGGCCCGGTGCGATGAAGGCCCACGCCTGATACAGCACCACGGGCAGCGCGAGGAGGAAGGCCGCCATCAGCAGGATCTTCAGGGGCACCAGGAACGGCGAGATCACCGATGTGGCAATCAGCGTCGCGCCCTTGGGCAGGTGCGACACCAGCGGCGCCGCCAGGATGTCGTACAGGGCCGCCGGCCCGGGGTAAAGAAACAGCACTGCCGCCATGACGCCGATCGCGATCATCGCCTTGATCAGACGGTCGCGCAGCTCCACCAGGTGGGCTACAAAAGGCTGCTCCGTGCCGGCGAGCTCGTCTTCCAGGTTGGGATCGGCCATCAGTTGAATTTTTGCGGGCGGTATCGGGCAACGCGGGCCGCGCCGGAAAGCGCCTTGGTTCGGATGCCGTTGCGCGCTTTGTACCAGCCGGGTGTGGTGCCTTGCTTGATGCGCCATTTCTTCCTGGGATGCCGGTACTCGGGATAAACCGGTGGATACTCCGGCGGCTCGCTCAGCCCCATCTGCGCATTGGCGCCGGCGGCGGCTTCCGACAGCTGTCTTTCCAGGTCGCTGGCGCCGGACCTGATGGAGCTTTCGACATCGCGCGCCGCGGTTTCCACCGTGTCCTTCATTTTCTTCAGCTCTTCCAGCTCGATCGAGCGGTTGACTTCCGCTTTCACGTCCGCGACATAACGCTGGGCTTTGCCCAGGAGCGTCCCGACGGTCCGCGCCACACGCGGCAATTTTTCCGGACCGATGACCAGCAGCGCGACGGCGCCGATCACCATCAATTTTTCGATACCGAGGTCGATCACGATGTCATTCCGGGCGCGGCTCGCTCCGCGGCGAGCGTGGGGCAAACATCCTCAGGACTTGTTCCTGGCTTCCACGTCGATCGTGGTCTTCTCGGGGCCCGGTGGCGTGGACGTGACCTGGCTGGCCGGCGGAACTGGCGTATCGGGCGCTGAGCCGTCCCTCATGCCCTCCTTGAAGCCTTTCACGGCACCGCCGAGATCGGAGCCGATGTTCTTGAGCTTCTTGGTGCCGAAGATCAGCACGATGATCAGCAGAACGATCAGCCAATGCCAAATGGAAAATGAACCCATGTTTTGTGCTCCTGTACTACGGTGGATTCTAGTCGCGCAGGGGAAGTTCAGCCCCTCCCGAGGCGCCCTTGCGCGTTCAGCCTTTGAGCCAGGGCCGCGGCCCGCCGAACACGTGCACGTGCAGGTGCTGGACCTCCTGGCCGCCGTCGGCGCCGGTGTTGATCACCACGCGGTAGCCTCCCTGGGGATAGGGCCGGCAGCCCTCCTGCAGGGCCAGCTTCGGCGCCAGGGTCATGATGCGGCCCAGCAGTGCGGCGTGCTCGGGCTCCACCTGCGCGAGGGACGGTATGTGCGCCTTGGGCACCATCAGGAAATGCACGGGCGCCCAGGGATGGATATCGTGGAAGGCGAAGATCTCCTCGTCTTCGTATACCTTGCGCGAGGGGATCTTGCCCTCGGCTATCTTGCAGAAAATGCAGGCGGGATCGGCAGCGCTCATAGGATTCACCGAGGCGAGGGTCAATAGGCGGGACGGCTGTCGGCGAAGCGTAACCAGCCGCGCAGACATCGGTACAGGTACCACAGCCCGACGATCGTGTAAGCGACGGCGCCGGGCAAGACCAGCAGCAGCCACAGCGGGCCGGTCACCACCAGCCAGAGCACCGTCCACCAGAACGTGGCAATCATGTAATTGTGGTGGCTCAGATAAAACGCGTCATGCTCGTCGGCGCGCTTGATGTAGTTGACGATCAGCGCAATCACCGCCAGCGTCCCCATGCTCGCCCACGCAATGGTGTGCAGGCCATAGAGCACATGCATCACTGTGCGGTCGCTGGAGGTCTTGGCCTCGAACTGGGCAAAATCGGTTTCAGCCATATACGCCTCGCCTCAATCTCCCGCGCCTTCGCGCTGCCGCGCCCTGCGCAGTGCCTTCTCCTCGATACCGCTGGTGCCCTCGCGGCGCTCCAGCTCGGCGATGACGTCGGCCGGCGCGAGCCCGTAATGGGCCAACGCGATCATCGTGTGAAACCACAGGTCGGCCACCTCATTGATCAGTTTTTGCCGGTCACCGCCTTGCTCCACGTCCTTGGCGGCCATGACAACTTCCGTGGCCTCCTCGCCGATCTTTTTCAGGAACGCGTCGGGGCCCCGATGCAGCAGCCGCGCTACATAGCTGGAGTCGGGGTTGCCACCGTTGGCCTGCTTGCGGCTTTCGATGACGGCCGCAAGGCGGGCGAGGGAATCGTTGGAGCTCATTCGCCAGTCACTTGTAGATGGATTCGGGGTCTTTCAAGACCGGTTCGGTGATTTGCCACGCGCCGTCGCGGTAAAGATGGAAAAAACAGCTATGGCGGCCGGTGTGACAGGCGATCGGCGGTTCATGCCCGAGCTGAGCGACCTTCAGCAAGAGCACGTCGTTGTCGCAATCCATGCGTATTTCGTGCACGGTCTGCACGTGGCCCGACTCCTCGCCCTTGAACCAAAGCTTGCCGCGCGAGCGGCTGAAGTACACCGCCCGCCCGAGTTCAGCGGTCTTCTCCAGGGCTTCGCGGTTCATCCAGGCGAACATCAGCACGTCATTGCTGCCGACCTCCTGGGCAATGACGGGAACAAGGCCTTGCGCGTCCCACTTGATTTCGTCCAGCCAATCCATCAAGGGATTGTCGGCGAAAACGTATTTCTTCAATACCGGAACGTATTCCTCAAATCCGCACCGGGATGCCGCGCTGCGCCATACAGGCCTTGGCCTGCCCGACCGTGTACTCGCCGTAATGGAAAATGCTGGCGGCCAGCACCGCATCCGCGCCGCCTTGCTGGATTCCGTCGGCCAGATGGTCCAGGTTGCCCACGCCGCCGGAGGCGATCACCGGCACGGAGACTGCATCGCTCACGGCACGGGTGAGCTCGAGGTCGAACCCGGCCCTGGTGCCATCGCGGTCCATGCTGGTCAGCAGGATCTCCCCGGCCCCGCGCCGCGTCATCGCCACGGCCCATTGCACGGCGTCCAGCCCGGTGTTCCTGCGCCCGCCATGGCTGTAGACGTCCCATCCCGGGCCGCGCAGGCCGGCTTCCTGGGCGCTGCGCCGCTTGGCGTCGATCGCCACCACGATGCACTGGGACCCGTACTTGGCCGACGCCGCGGAAATCACGTCCGGGTTGGCGATGGCGGCCGAGTTGAAGCTGGTCTTGTCGGCGCCGGCGTTGAGCAGGCGGCGCACGTCTTCCACGGTTCGCACGCCGCCACCCACGGTAAGCGGAATGAATACCTGGGACGCGACCCCTTCGATGATGTGCAGGATCAGGTCGCGCTCGTCGCTGGTCGCCGTGATGTCCAGGAAGGTGAGTTCGTCGGCGCCTTGCTCGTTGTAGCGTGCGGCGATCTCCACCGGGTCGCCGGCATCGCGCAGCTCCACGAAGTTGACGCCCTTGACGACGCGGCCCCCGGTCACGTCCAGGCACGGAATGATGCGCTTGGCGAGCATGGACGTTGTCAACCGGCCAGTTCGTCGGCCTTGGCCTGCGCCTTGACGAAGTCGAGGTCGCCCGAATAGATCGACCGGCCGCAGATCACGCCTTCGATGCCCTCGCCCTCGACAGCGCAAAGCTTCTCGATGTCGGCAATGCTCGACAGCCCGCCCGAAGCGATCACCGGAATGTGCAGTGCCTGGGCCAGCTTCACGGTGGCGTCGATGTTGATGCCGCTAAGCATGCCGTCGCGCCCGATGTCGGTGTAGACGATGGATTCGACGCCCCAGTCCTCGAATTTGCGCGCCAGGTCGACCACCTCGTGGCCGGTCAGCTTGCTCCAGCCATCGGTGGCAACCTTGCCGTCCTTGGCGTCCAGTCCGACGATGATGTGGCCGCCGAAAGCCGTGCAGGCATCCCTGAGGAAGCCCGGATTCTTGACCGCGGCGGTACCGATGATGACGTAGCGCAGGCCTCCGTCGATGTACTTCTCGATCGTGTCCAGGTCGCGAATGCCGCCGCCCAGCTGCACCGGGATGTCATCGCCCACCGCCCTGAGAATCGATTTGATCGCGGCATAGTTCTGCGGCTTGCCGGCGAAGGCCCCGTTCAAGTCGACCAGGTGCAGCCGTCGCGCGCCTTTGGCCAGCCAGCTGCGGGCCATGGCCGCCGGGTCCTCCCCAAAGGTGGTGGCCTGGTTCATGTCGCCCTGCTTGAGGCGCACGCAGTGGCCGTCTTTCAGGTCAATCGCGGGGATGAGGAGCATAACGGGGGATAACGAGGCAAGCCGACAAGCGGCTCGCCTCGTCCTCGGTCAAGGATTCCATTGCAGGAAGTTTCGGTAGAGGGCCAGGCCTTGGTCTGCGCTTTTTTCTGGGTGGAACTGGGTCGCAAAAATATTATCGCGTGCAATCGCGGCGGTAAAGCGGCCGCCGTAATCGGCTTCCCCTACGCTGTGGCGCGCATCCGACGGCCGCGCGTAGTAGCTGTGCACGAAGTAGAAGTAGCTGGCGTCCGGCACGCCCTCCCAAAGCGGATGCGATCGCGCCTGCCAAACCTGGTTCCAGCCCATTTGGGGAACCTTGTAGCGGCTGCCATCGGGTTGCAGGCGGCCCTCCAGCTCGAACTTGACCACCTCTCCGTGGATCAGGCCCAGGCCGTCGGTTGGGCCCTCGTGGCTGCGATCGAGCAGCATCTGCATGCCCACGCAGACGCCGAACAAAGGCTTGCCTGCCGCCGCCTCCAGCACCGGCTCCCGCAGGCCGGAATCGCGCAATTGACGCATGCAGTCGGGCATCGCGCCCTGCCCTGGCAGCACCACACGATCGGCGGCGCGCACGTCTTGCGGATGCGCAGTGACGATGACCTCGAAGCCGCTGCCCTGCGCCACGTGCATGACCGCCTGCGCCACGGACCGCAGGTTGCCCATGCCATAGTCGACGACTGCTACAGTTTTCATAGCAAGCGGTATATCCAGATCGAACGCCTCAAGCGCGAAACAGCCCCAGGAGTGATCAGAGCGATCCTTTGGTCGAGGGAACGGTGCCACTCGCGCGTGGGTCGAGTTCCAGCGCCACGCGCAGCGCCCGCGCGAAGGCCTTGAATACAGTCTCGCATTGATGGTGCGCATTCTCGCCGCGCAGATTGTCGATGTGCAACGTCACGAAAGCGTGGTTGGCGAAACCCTGGAAGAACTCGTGGGCCAACTGGCTGTCGAAAGTGCCGATCATGCCGCTCCTGAAAGGCACGTTCATGACCAGCCCCGGCCGGCCCGAAAAGTCGACCACGACCCGCGACAGCGCCTCGTCCAGCGGAACGTACGCATGGCCGTAGCGGCGGATGCCCCGCTTGTCGCCCACCGCCTGGTGCACCGCCTGCCCCAGCGTGATGCCGACATCCTCGACGGTGTGGTGGCCGTCGATATGCAGGTCGCCCTTGGCCTGGATGTCCAGGTCGACGAGGCCGTGGCGGGCGATCTGGTCGAGCATGTGGTCGAAAAAGCCGATTCCGGTGGACAGCCGCGCCTGGCCGCTGCCGTCCAGGTCGACCCGCACGGTGATCTGGGTTTCCGCCGTCTGGCGCACCACCTCCGCACGGCGGTGCTGGGTCAGGTCCTGGGCGGCGATGCCGGAAGCGGTGGTCATAGGGATGCCTTGAGTGCGGCCAGCATCCGGGCGTTCTCATCGGTTGTTCCGACCGTGAGGCGCAGGCAGTTGGCCAGCAATGGATGCATTTTAGAAACGTTCTTGACCAGCACACCAAGGGATTTCATGCCATCAAAGGCCTTCTGGGCATCGGGAACGCGCGCCAGGATCATATTGGCGTCGCTCGGCCAGGCCTTCACGCCGGCCAATTCGGCCAACGCGCGCTGCACGGCGCCGCGCTGGCGGCACAGATCCTGGGCCTGGGCGGCGAACACGCCGGCGTGTTCGAGGGCGAACAGCGCCGCCTCGCAGTTGAGAACACTGATGTTGTAGGGCGGCCGGACCTTCTCGACCTGCGCAATCAACGCCGCCGGACCCATCATGTAGCCGATGCGCACCCCGGCCAGGCCGAACTTGCTCAGCGTGCGCATCAGCAATACATGGCCATGGCGGGTGATCCGGTCGAGATAGGTCCTGCTGGAAAACGGCTGGTAGGCTTCATCGATCACCACCAGGCCCGGCGCCGCCTCGACGATTTTCTCGATCACCGCGTCGTCCCACAACTTGGCGGTCGGGTTGTTGGGGTACGCGAGGTAGATGACGGACGGACGGTGCTGGTCGACTGCGGCCAGCATGGCCGCCTCGTCGAGCTCGAAGTCGGCGGTCAGCGGCACGCCGACGAACTTCAATCCCTGCAGCTGGGCGCTCATCGCGTACATCACGAAACCGGGCACCGGCGCCAGGATGGATGCGCCCGGCACGTCGCAAGCCAGGGCGATCAGCGAGATCAACTCGTCGGAGCCATTGCCCACCACGATGTCGAATCCCTCGGGCATCTGCGCGTAGCTTGCCAGCGCCGCGCGTAGATCGTTGGTCCGCTCACCCGGGTAACGGTTCAGCGCCAGCGCACCGAGGCGTTGCCCGAGCGCGGCCTGCAGGTCCAGCGGCAGGCGATGCGGGTTTTCCATGGCATCGAGCTTGATCAGGCCGGCCGACGGCTGGATCGCATAGGCGTGCATGCCCTGCACGTCCTGCCGAAAGACACGGCTGGCGGTACTCGAGCTCATCGCTTGAACCTCATTTCGGCGGCGCGGGCGTGGGCTTGCAGTCCTTCCCCATACGCCAGTTCGGCCGCTATCAACCCGAGTTTCTGCGCCCCGGCTTCGCTCACCTCGATCAGGCTGCTGCGCTTCTGGAAGTCATAGACGCCCAGCGGGCTGGAAAAGCGTGCCGTACTGCTGGTGGGCAGCACGTGGTTCGGGCCGGCGCAGTAATCGCCTAGCGATTCGCTGGCGAATGCGCCCAGGAAAATGGCGCCGGCGTGCCGCAGCAGAGGTTCCCATCGATGCGGATCGCGGCTGGCGATCTCCAGGTGCTCCGGCGCAACACGGTTGCTGATTTCGCAGGCTTCTTCCATGGTTCGCGTGTGGATCAGGGCGCCGCGGCCGTTGAGTGACTTGGCGATGATCTCGGCGCGCGGCAGCTCCGGCAGCAGCCGATCGATCGATGCCTGCACCTGGTCGATGTAGGCGGCATCCGGACATAGCAGGATGCTTTGCGCCAACTCGTCGTGCTCGGCTTGGGAGAACAGGTCCATCGCCACCCAATCGGGCGGCGTGCTGCCGTCGGCCAGCACCAGGATTTCGCTGGGCCCGGCAATCATGTCGATGCCGACCTGCCCGAACACCCGCCGCTTGGCGCTGGCCACGTAGGCGTTGCCCGGGCCGGTGATCTTGTCCACCCGCGGCACCGTCTGCGTGCCATAGGCCAGGGCGCCGATGGCCTGGGCACCACCGATCGTGAACGCCCGGCTCACTCCCGCCAGGTAGGCGGCGGCGAGGACGAGCGCGTTCTTTTCGCCGCGCGGCGTGGGCACCACCATGATGATCTGGGCCACACCGGCGACATGCGCCGGGATCGCGTTCATCAGCACCGACGATGGGTAAGCCGCCTTGCCTCCGGGAACGTAGATGCCGACTCGGTCCAGCGGCGTCACTTTCTGTCCCAACACGGTACCGTCCTCGTCACGGTAACTCCAGCTCTCGCCGCCGGCCTTCTTCTGCGCTTCGTGGTAGCTGCGCACGCGCGACGCCGCGGCCCGCAGGGCGTCGCGCTGCGCTGTCGGCAGACTGTCGAAGGCTGCCTTCAATTCGGCCTGCGTGAGCTCCAGGTCCGTTACCGACGACGCGTCCAGTGCATCGAAGCGGTTGCTGTACGCCAGGACAGCGGCATCCCCGCGCTGCTGCACATCCGCAAGAATTTCAGTCACGCGCTGTTCGACCTGCGCATCGGTCTCGGCCGACCACTGCAGGCGCGCCTTGAACTGCGCCTCGAATCGGGCGCTGTCGGTGGAAAGGCGGGCGGGCTTTGCGCTCCAGTTCATGGCGATCAGTACCTGCCCACCGCGGCGGCAAAAGCGTCGATGACGCGCCGAATCGGTTCCTGCTTCAGCTTGAGTGCGGCCTGGTTGACCACCAGGCGCGAGCTGATGTCCATGATCCGCTCGACCTCGACCAGGTTGTTGGCTTTGAGCGTGCCGCCGGTGGAAACCAGGTCGACGATCGCATCGGCCAGGCCGGTCAGCGGCGCCAGTTCCATGCTTCCGTACAGCTTGATCAGGTCCACGTGCACGCCCTTGGCGGCGAAAAACTCGCGCGCGATGTTGACGTACTTGGTAGCGACCTTCAAGCGCGAGCCTTGCCTCACGGCACTGGCGTAGTCGAAATCCGCGCGTACTGCCACGCTGACCCGGCATTTGGCAATCCGCAGGTCCAGCGGCTGGTACAGCCCGGCGCCGCCGCCCCAGCCGGCCCCATGCTCGATCAAGGTATCCAGGCCGGTGACGCCGAGGTCGGCGCCGCCGTACTGCACATAAGTGGGGACGTCGGTTGCGCGAACGATGACCACGCGAACGTGCTCCTGGCTGGTCGCCAAGATCAGCTTGCGTGATTTTTCGGGATCCTCCAGCACCTCGATCCCGGCGGCGCCAAGCAGCGGCAGGGTCTCGTCGAAGATGCGTCCCTTGGACAGGGCCAGTGTGATCATTTGACTCGTTCTATATCGGCACCGATGCCGCGCAGTTTGGCTTCCATCCGATCGTAGCCGCGATCCAGGTGGTAGATGCGGTCGACGAGGGTTTCGCCCTCCGCCACCAGCCCCGCAATCACCAGGCTGGCCGAGGCCCGCAGATCGGTGGCCATCACCGTGGCGCCGGAGAGCTTTTCGACGCCCTCGATCACGGCGAATTTGCCTTCCACCTGGATCTTCGCACCGAGCCGCACCAGCTCATTCACGTGCATGAAACGGTTCTCGAAGATGGTTTCGGTGATCTTCGAAGGACCTTCCGCGATCGCATTGAGCACCATGAACTGCGCCTGCATATCGGTCGGGAAGCCCGGGTACTCGGTGGTGCGGAAGCTCTGGGGCACGAGCCGCCCCAGCGAGTGCAGGTGGATGCCGTCCTCGACTGGCGCCACGCTGGCGCCGGCGTCGCGTAACTTGTCGATCACCGCATCGAGGTGATCGGCCCGTCCATGGCGCAGCACGACATCGCCACCGGTGGCGGCAACGGCGCACAGGAAGGTGCCGGCCTCGATACGGTCGGCCACGACGCGGTGCGTGCAGCCGCGAAGCTTGTCAACACCCATGATCGTGATGCGGCTGGTGCCATGCCCTTCGATGCGCGCGCCCATTTCGATCAGCATCTCGGCCAGGTCCGCGATTTCCGGCTCCTGGGCTGCGTTCTCCAGCACGGTCTCGCCTTCAGCGAGGGTCGCTGCCATCAGGAAATTCTCGGTGCCGGTCACAGTGACCATGTCGGTGCGAATGCTTGCTCCCGTCAACCGCTCCCGTCCCTTTGGCCGCTTGGCGATGATGTAGCCGTGTTCGACCACGATCTCCGCGCCCATCGCCTGCAAACCCTTGATATGCTGGTCCACCGGTCGTGAGCCGATGGCACAGCCGCCAGGAAGCGAGACGGTCGCCTCACCGAAGCGCGCCAGCAGGGGACCCAGCGCCAGCACCGAGGCGCGCATGGTCTTCACCAGCTCGTACGGCGCCTCCGGTGAACTGAGCCGGCTCGCATCGATTCGCACCCGGCCCTGCTCGCTGCGTTCCACGTCCACACCCATGTTGCGGACCAGCGTGAGCATGGTGGCCACGTCCTGCAGCCGCGGCACGTTCTCCAGCACGACAGGCTGATCCGTCAGGAGGGCGGCGCACAGTTCCGGCAGCGCCGCATTCTTCGCGCCGGAAATCCGGACTTCGCCGTGGAGCTGCCGGCCCCCGCGAATCAAAAGCTTATCCATGTGTGAACGTTCACTCTTCCTGCAATTTGGCCCACTCGGCCGGCGTCACTGTGTGCATCGAGAGGGCATGTATCTCGTCGGTGTGCATTTTCGCACCCAGCGCGGCGTAGACGCGCTGGTGCCGCTGGATGCGGCGCTTGCCTTCGAATTCAGCCGAAACGATGATGGCCGTCCAGTGGCGCCCGTCGCCCTCCACCTGGATGTACTCGCAGGGCAGGCCGGTGCTGATGAGAGCTTGAAGTTCGTCGGATGTCATGGGCAAGGCCGCGGCGCAGCCGCGGAAGTGGAAGTTGGCAAGATTGCTATCCCCGGATCTTGTAGCCGATGCGCAATAAGTGCACGGCGATCGCGCTGACCACCAGCAGGGCCGAGCCGACGATGCCCAGGCTGAGCCAGGGGGACACGTCGCTGACGCCGAAAAATCCGTAGCGGAAGCCGTCGATCATGTAAAAGAAGGGGTTCAGATGGCTCACATCCTGCCAGAACTCTGGCAGCGAACGGATGGAATAGAACACACCCGACAGGAACGTCATGGGCATGATGACGAAGTTCTGGAACGCCGCCATCTGGTCGAATTTCTCGGCCCACAGCCCGGCGATCAGACCCAGAGCACCGAGCATGGCGGCCCC
>DATNCB010000230.1:0-1263 GCA_035571715.1 Ramlibacter sp. | reverse complement strand
TTCGGGGCGCGGCCGACGCAGGCGCCGGTGCGCGCGATCAGCAAGGTGTGGTTGGAGGATTGCCCATCGTGCAGCGTCCGCCAGGGCGAATCCTTCGCCAGCGTCCAGCCGCCGCCCGCGCTGGCGCGTGCGTACACCTTGAACTCGCCGGTATCACAGCGAAGCCCTTCATACAGGGCATTGACCGCGCCAGTCGCGCTGACGGCGATCACCACATAGCGCACGATTCCGTCGTTGCCCAGGGAGACGGAAGCGGGGTCGACGCCAAAACGCAGGGCCGAGCGCGGCATGTCCAGCGGGACCAGTCCGTCGAGCTTGATGGCGGGAGGCGGCGGCGCTTCGGTCTCGCGCCAGTCAGGATCGACGGGCGCCAGTTGCGCGTGGGCGGCGCAGGCGGCCAGCACCAGAGGCACGATGAACAAGCTAGGGCGCATGCTTGTGATCTTGCGGCAGCGGATTGAGGGCGGACTGTGGATCGGGCTCGAATGTGGCGCCGGGCGGCAGCTCGAAGCCGCCCGGCGCTGTATCCACACCGCCCTCATGACTGTCGTGGTCGCGCGAGCGCATGCCGCTGCGCAGGTACCGGTTGCGGTGGTCGTGGCGCGGCAGAAAACGCGCCAGCTCCGTGAGCGCCATTTCGTAGACGCCGCGCTTGAATTCCACCACGACGTCCAGCGGCACCCAATACTCGTTCCAGCGCCAGGCGTCGAATTCCGGATGGTTGGTGGCGCGCAGGTTCAGGTTCCAGTCCTGCCCCATGAGCTGCAGCAGGAACCAGATCTGCTTCTGGCCCTTGTAGTGGCCACGCGCGTCCCGGCGGATGTACCGGTCGGGCACCTCATAGCGCAACCAGTCACGGGTACGGGCGATGATGCGCACATGCTCGGCCTTCAGCCCCACTTCTTCGTGCAATTCCCGGAACATCGCCTGTTCGGGCGTCTCGCCCCGATCGATGCCGCCTTGCGGAAACTGCCAGCTGTGGGTGCGTATGCGCTTGCCCCAGAACACCTGGTTTTTCTGGTTGAGCAGGATGATGCCGACGTTGGGCCGAAAGCCGTCCCGGTCAAGCATAATCAAACCCCAATTTTTAAACTAAGTTCATTATGCACGGCGCCTTGCGCGGAGGCAAAGGGCTCAACGGCGTCCGCGCCACACCGACTCGATGAAAGCCACCCAGTTCTTCATATCCACACTCAAGGAAGCGCCGGCCGACGCCGAAGTCGTCAGCCACCAGCTCATGACACGCGCCGGCATGATCAAGAA
>DATNCB010000229.1:0-2871 GCA_035571715.1 Ramlibacter sp. | reverse complement strand
TACCTGGGCGAGCCCGTCACGGAAGCCGTGATCACGGTGCCGGCTTACTTCAACGACAGCCAGCGCCAAGCCACCAAGGACGCCGGCCGCATTGCCGGCCTGGACGTCAAGCGCATCATCAACGAGCCTACCGCCGCGGCGCTGGCCTTCGGCCTGGACAAGCAGGAAAAGGGCGACCGCAAGATCGCCGTGTATGACCTGGGCGGCGGCACCTTCGACATCTCGATCATCGAGATCGCGGACGTCGACGGCGAGAAGCAGTTCGAAGTGCTGTCCACCAACGGCGACACCTTCCTGGGCGGCGAAGACTTCGACCAGCGCATCATCGATTACATCATCGTGGAGTTCAAGAAGGACCAGGGCGTCGACCTGTCCAAGGACGTGCTCGCTTTGCAGCGCCTGAAGGAAGCAGCGGAGAAGGCCAAGATCGAGCTGTCCAGCAACGCGCAGACCGACGTGAACCTGCCGTACATCACGGCCGACGCCAACGGTCCGCGCCACCTGAATATCAAGCTCACGCGCGCCAAGCTGGAAGCGCTGGTCGAAGAGCTGATCGAGCGCACCATCGCGCCTTGCCGCACCGCGATCAAGGACGCAGGCGTGTCGATCTCCGACATCCACGACGTGATCCTGGTGGGCGGCCAGACCCGCATGCCCAAGGTGCAGGAAAAGGTCAAGGAATTGTTCGGCAAGGAGCCGCGCAAGGACGTGAACCCCGACGAAGCCGTGGCTGTCGGCGCCGCGATCCAGGGCCAGGTGTTGGGCGGCGAGCGCAAGGACGTGCTGCTGCTGGACGTGACGCCGCTGTCGCTGGGCATCGAAACGCTGGGGGGCGTGATGACCAAGATGATCACCAAGAACACGACCATCCCGACCAAATTCGCGCAGACCTTCTCCACCGCCGACGACAACCAGCCGGCCGTGACGATCAAGGTCTACCAGGGCGAGCGCGACATCGCCAGCGGCAACAAGCTGCTGGGCGAGTTCAACCTCGAGGGCATCCCGCCGGCGCCGCGCGGCTTGCCGCAGATCGAGGTGAGCTTCGACATCGACGCGAACGGCATTCTTCACGTCGGCGCCAAGGACAAGGCCACCGGCAAGGAGAACAAGATCACCATCAAGGCCAACTCCGGCATTTCGGAGGAAGAGATCCAGAAGATGGTGAAGGACGCCGAGCTCAACGCCGCCGAAGACAAGAGGAAACTCGAAATCGTGCAGGCGAAGAACCAGGGCGAAGCGCTGGTGCACAGCGTGAAGAAGAGCCTGGCCGAGTACGGCGACAAGCTCGATGGCGGCGAGAAGGAAAAGATCGAATCCGCGCTTAAAGACGTCGAGGAAGCGATGAAGGGTGAAGACAAGTCCGCGATCGAGGAAAAGACGAACGCGCTGATGACGGCCAGCCAGAAGCTGGGCGAGAAGATGTACTCCGACATGCAGGCCAAGCAGGCCGCCGAGGCCGCGGCGGGCGGCGGTGGTGGCAGCGGCGGTGGCGCTGGCGCTGGCGCAGCCGGCGGCGATGGCGGAGAATCGGCGTCTCACAAGCCGGCAGACGACAATGTGGTCGATGCCGAAGTGAAGGAAGTCAAGAAAGGTTAGTTCGGACGCGTAGCGCCGAATTAAGTCGCCGCGTTCGACGGATACCCTGGGGGATCGTCAACGCGGCGTTTTTGCTAGCAGCCGGCGAAGCTTTTAGGCTGGATAGTTGACGAAGAACATGGCCACCAAGCGAGACTATTACGAAACCCTGGGCGTTCCCAAGAACGCCTCGGAAGAGGAAATCAAGAAGGCCTATCGCAAGCTGGCGATGAAGCACCACCCTGACCGCAACCAGGAGGGGGACAAGGGGTCGGAGGCCAAGTTCAAGGAAGCCAAGGAAGCGTACGAAATGTTGTCGGACGCCGACAAGCGTGCGGCTTATGACCAGTTCGGCCATGCCGGCGTGGATCCGAACATGCGCGGAGCAGGCGGCGCCGGCGCGGAGGGTTTCGGCGGCTTCGCGGAGGCTTTCGGCGACATCTTCGGCGACATCTTCGGCCAGCAACGCGGCGGCAGCGGCCGCGCCGGGCGCCAGGTCTACCGCGGCAGCGACCTGTCGTACGCGATGGAAATCACGCTGGAGGAAGCTGCGTTCGGCAAGGAAGCGCAAATCCGCATTCCGTCCTGGGAGCAATGCGACACCTGCCACGGCAGCGGCGCCAAGCCCGGCACCCAAGCCAAGACCTGCAGCACCTGTCATGGCCAGGGCGTGGTGCAGATGCGCCAGGGATTCTTCAGCGTTCAGCAGACCTGCCCGCACTGTCGCGGCTCGGGCAAGATCATTCCCGAACCATGCACCACCTGCCACGGCCAGGGCCGGGTCAAGAAGCAGAAGACGCTCGAGGTGAAGATCCCGGCGGGCATCGACGACGCCATGCGCATCCGCAGTGCCGGCAACGGCGAGCCGGGCACCAATGGTGGGCCGCCGGGCGACCTGTACATCGAGATCCGTCTGAGGAAGCACGATATATTCGAGCGCGAGGGCGACGACCTGCACTGCGTGGTGCCTATCAGTTTCACGCGGGCGGCCCTCGGAGGCGAGATCGAGGTGCCGACCCTGCAAGGCAAGGCCGCGATCGATATTCCCGAAGGCACCCAAGCCGGCAAGCAGTTCCGCCTGCGTGGCAAGGGGATCAAGGGCGTGCGTTCGAGCTACCCCGGCGACCTGTACTGCCATGTCGCGGTCGAAACGCCGGTCAAGCTCACCGAACACCAGCGCAAGCTGCTCAACGAACTCGATGAGTCCCTCAGGAAAGGCGGCGCCAAGCATTCGCCGACCGAGGAGAGCTGGGCGGACAAGTTGAGGGGGTTCTTCAGCGCGTAGGCGCTGAAGAA
>DATNCB010000228.1:0-1960 GCA_035571715.1 Ramlibacter sp. | reverse complement strand
AAAGAGTTTCTCGATGCCGGGCGCCGGACGCAGGAAGCGCGCGGTGCGGCTGGTCACCTGGACATTCTGCAACGCGGCCTCGTGCCGCTCCTCGTGATAGCTGTCCAGCAACGCCGGGTCGGCCCGGCCCTTGATCACGGCGGCGAGTTTCCAGGCCAGGTTGTCGGCATCGGCGATGCCGGTGTTGCCGCCGCGGGCACCGAACGGGCTGACCACCTTGGCCGCGTCGCCCATGAAGAACACCCGGCCATGGCGCATCCGGTCGATGCATTCGCTGCGATAGGTGTACGGGCCAACCCAGACGATCTCGACCTCGCAGTCGTCGCCGAACTGCCGCGCCAGACGCTCGC
This sequence comes from Ramlibacter sp., assembly GCA_035571715.1. Classification (GTDB taxonomy): domain Bacteria; phylum Pseudomonadota; class Gammaproteobacteria; order Burkholderiales; family Burkholderiaceae_C; genus Ramlibacter. The sequence goes on along the minus strand of DATNCB010000228.1, from coordinate 1,610 downwards.
GCACCACGTCCTCGCGCCCGGAATACGCAGGATCGGCATGTGGGCCCATCTGGTAGTCGATGCGCCAGACGTTGTCGCCCATGAGGTGCTGCCAGACGGCACGGTTGTCGTTGAAAGGCGCTTCGATCCAGGTGTGGCGCTCCACCGGCGGATGTTTGCTGAAGCGCACGTCGGCGATGCACCAGCGATCGTCGCCCTTCCTGGCGGTGACCGAGGCGCCGACCCAGGCGCGGAACGGGCTGTGCGCGCCGGTCGCGTCGATCACGTGATCCGCGCGGATCCGGTACTCGCCGGCGGGCGTCTTGACCTTCAGCGTCGCGCCCTCGTCGTCCTGCTCGAATGCGGCGACGCGGCTGCACCAGCGCAGCTCCACATGGCCGAGTTGCTGGATGCGCTCGACCAGGAACCCCTCGATGTAGAACTGCTGGATGTTGATGAACGGCGGCTGGCTCGACAGGTTGTACGCGCTCTGCTGGCTCAGGTCGAATGAATAGACCTCGTCGGTGCCGGCGAAGGTGCGGCCGACGCTCCACTGGATGCCTTTGGCGGCGATCCGGTCGTAGACACCCAGGCGATGGAAGATCTCCAGCGACTTTTGCGTGTAGCAGATGCCGCGCGAAGAAGCGCCCTTGACGCCGACGGTATTGTCTTCGTCCAGCAGCACGGCCGGCACGCCGTAGTGCGCCAGCGCGCAGGCCATCGTGAGTCCGGCCAGCCCCCCGCCGACGATGACGATGGGGTGGTGGCTGACTTCACCTTTGCGGATTTCGGGCGGTTCGACGAACGGGTACTCAGGCAGGGCGTAGCCGGTACCTTGGGTAAATTCGTAGCCTTCCTTGAATGCTGTCTCCGCGTAGTTGACCGCCATGCCTTCTCCTCGCGACGAGCGCCGACTGTATTCCTATTTCTTCGTGCCGACTTCCGGCCGGTCATTTCGTTGCGGCTTGAGCGGTTCGCTGGCCTTGCCGGCGGCGCGGTCGCGGCGCCATTGATCCTTGCGCGCGGTCCATTCGGCCAGGCGCGCATGGGCCGTCCTGCTTTCCTGCAGCATCTGGAACTCGTCGGCCAATTGCGCCGTCAGTTCGAGGCGGATCCCGTTGGGGTCGAAGAAATAGATGCTGTGGAAAATGTGGTGGTCGGTGACGCCCAGCACCTCGATGCCATGCGCTTCCAGCCGCGCCTTCATGTCGCGCAGCGCCTGCTGCGAGTCGACGCGAAACGAGATGTGGTTGACCCACAGCGGCGTGTTGGGTGACGGCTGGGCCGCCTGGTCGTCGCCCAGATCGAAGAAGGCGATGAACGAACCATCCTGCAGCCGGAAAAAGAAATGGGTGTACGGGCAGTACTCGCCGGTGCTGGGCACGTAGTCGCTCTGGATGATGTGGTACATCGGCAGGCCCAGGATGTCCTCATAGAAGTGGCGCGTTTCCTCGGCGTCCTTGGCCCGGTAGGCATAGTGGTGCAGCTGCTGGATCGGAGGCGGCGCCGGCACGGCAGAACGGTCGAGAAGGGCGGACATGGGCTCTCCTGATTTGCTAATGCGTAATTCGTTTACTTTACGGGAATCGCGTCCGCGACTTCACTTCGCCGGCTTTTTGGGCTATAGTTGC
>DATNCB010000227.1:0-1579 GCA_035571715.1 Ramlibacter sp. | reverse complement strand
GCCGTGCCGTTCCATTGCAATTGCGGCGCGACGCCCGTGAAGTAGCCGCCGCCCAGGTCCCCGCCGAGCATCTGCAGGCCCACGTCGGCCAGCGCCGTTCCAAGCGCGATGCCGGCCAGGCTGCCTGCCAGGCCCAGCACCATCGATTCGACCAGCACCAGGCCCAGCCGTTGGCGCGCCGTGAGCCCCAGCACGCCCAGCAGCGCGAGCTGTTGCGAGCGCCGCGCCACGCTGAGCGACAGCACCGAATAGACCAGGAAGGCGCCGGTGAACAGCGCCACCAGCGCCAGCACCGTCAGGTTGACGCGGTAAGCGCGCGAGAGGTTGTCCACGCGCTGCGCCGCATCGCCCGGCTCGGTCGCGACGATGCCGGCAGGCAAGTGCAGCGAGCGCAGGAATGCGGCGTGGTCGACGCCGGCGCGCAGGCGCACGTCGATGCGCGAGAGCTGGCCCTGCCGGTCGAACAAGTCCTGCGCCGCGCCGATGTCCATCACGGCCAGCGCGCCGCCGCCTGCGCTGACGGTGCCGCCGACCTTCACTTCACGCAGCTGCAAGCCACTTTGCAGCCGCAGGGTTTCGCGCGCCGCGTCCGGCAGCGTTCGTGCGGCCGGGTTGAGAAACACCGTGCCCGGCGAGAAGATGGCCAGGCGGTCCGCGCCGCTGGAGGGCGCCGGCATCAGCGCGGGCGCCACCGAGCTCACCACGAGCGCGTCCACCCCGACCACGCGCACCGATTTGCGCTCGCCATTCGGCCCCAGCACGAGCGTGCCGATCTCCAGCACGGGGCTGGCCACCGCGACCTGTTCGTGGGTCGCCACCTTCGCGTAGAGGTTTTCGTCGAGGCTGCCCTGCACGGCGCGCAATTCGAGGTCGGGCTGACCGCCGGCGGCGCGAACGGCGCTGGAGAACTCGCTCAGGGCCGAGGCATTGATCAGGTGGACCGAAAACGCCAGCGCGACGCCCAGCATCACCGCCACCACGGCGGCCGCGTTGCGCCACGGGTGGTGGCGCAGTTCCTGCCAGGAAAAGGTGCGAAGCAGGGGGAACATTCCCCTGATTGTGATTGTTTACGTCATCGCTGCCATCTCTGACATGAGCTCCTCCTTGCGCGCTTCGAGTTCGTCGCGCATCGCCACCAGGTCGAGCTTGCGCGCGGCGCGGGCCTTCGGGAAGATTTCGTTCCTCTCTTCCTTGACGTGGTGGTCGATGTATTCGCCCAGCACCGTGACCTTGGCGTCGAACACCTCATCGGGTTCGCCCATGCCCTCGATCTGCGCGATCAGGTCCTTGGCGGTCTGGTGCTCCACGGCCGCTTCGGCCATCAGGTCTTTTTCCCTGATCGCTTCGCGCACGGCCGGGTAGAAGATCTCCTCTTCGATCTGCGCGTGCACCGCCAGCTCATGGCAGATCTGCTGGGCCAGGTCCTTCTTCTTCTGGATGGCGCCGCGCGCCTTCGACTCGCTCAGCTCCTCGTATTCCTTGAACATTTTCTTGACTGCCTTGTGGTCAGCGTCCAGCAGGTCGCAAGCGTCCTTGGCTCCGCGGGTGGATGGCATGATCGTTTCTCCTTGGTTGAAAA
>DATNCB010000226.1:0-4659 GCA_035571715.1 Ramlibacter sp. | reverse complement strand
TTTGATCTTCGTCAAAAAGCCTGCATGCGCCTGCCCAGGCTGCTGTAGGACGGCGCCGCAAATTCGGAGCAAGGCACGGGCGCATGCGCAACAATTTCCTGCGAGACGACAGGAGTGCCCATGTATTCAATACTCCTCCAGCAGTGGCGCGAGGCAAATTTGGCCGCGTGTGCTGCTGAAGACCGAATTCTGGAGGCCGAGTCGAACACGGCGGCCATCGGCAGCGAATTCCCCACCCTGGCCGACCGGGTGCATGCAACGAACCTTCGCGCGGCAGCGAACGCCCTGCTTGAAAACGCGATGTCCGAGATCCATTCAATGATCAGCATGGCCTCGATCGCCAGGATCAAGGCCGACAGCTCGACTTCGTGAGCGCCGTGCGCAAGCTTCGGCAATGCGCGTCACATACACCTGCTCCTCACGACCGGCCGGCTTCGCGAGCAGTCCCAGGTAACAAGCCAGGCTGGCCGCGATGGCTTGCCGGGGCGATTCGGCGAGCGGCACCGCTGCCCATTGCGCCCGCAGATCGGCGAGTAAGGCCTGCTCCACTCGCTCCAGGTCGAGTTCGAGCGCTGCGAGCCGCTTGCGCAAACCCTGCGCCGGCAGCGCGGCGGCGGCGCCTTCACGCTGGCGCTTGAGGCCTTGCCTGGCGAGGCGCAGGGGAGCGATGACATCGGATTGCCAGGCGCCCACACGGCTGATCGCCGACTTCAGAGCGCGCCTATCGAGCCGGCGACCTTGCTGGCCGGTCCAGCCGCAAAACAGCAGCAGGTTGACGTCAGCGCCGCAGCGCTCCTGCAATGCCAGGCAGGCTTCTTCCACGCCGGGGATCCGCCAGATCCGAAGCGAGTAACGCCAGAACGGATTGCTGGGCGTACGGCTCAAGAGACACGTGAGGGCATCAGGTCGCCGCAGCGTTGCTGCCAGCTGCCCAGGCAGTGCGCGGCGAGCTGGAAGATCTCGTTGGCCGAGATGACGCCCACCAGCTCGTTGCCATCGAGCACCGGAAACTGCGCCACGCCGAGCTGCCGCCCGAGCTGCAGGCAATGCTCCATGGTGTCGCTGGCCTGCACCGTCGCCGGGTTGCGCACCATGATGTCCTTCACCTTCAGCCGCGTGACGAAGAAGTTGAATTCGTCCGCGTTCTGCGTCTGCAGCACGAAGTGGCCCATGCGCAGCAGGTTGGCGCGCGTGACGAGCCCGCGCAACCGCGTGCCATCGACCACCGGCAGCGCATGCAGGTTGTTCTCGCTGAGCAGCCGTTTGGCCGCGGACACCAGCGTATCGCCCGTGATCGTCATCGGGTCGGTTTGCATCCAGTGACGCACGATCATGGGTTGCAGCCCCGTCGGGAATTCATGCGTCTTCATGCTGCCACCTCTTCGCGCGCCGCGCGCGCGGACTCGAACAAGCGGACGAATTCGTCCACCGCGGCGCGCGCGAATTCGGGTGTGTACAGATGCATGTCGACCTCCTTGACCCGCGTGGGGTCCGAGAGCTTTTGCTTGAGCCGGGCCACGAAGGCGGCGTCCGCCTCAGGATCGAAAATCGGCCGGCCGGGCTTGTCCAGCGACGACCAGCCCTGCAGCGGGACGAGGAACGTCCACGGGCCACGGGCCTCGTTCAGGCGCTGCGCGATCACGTCGGCCGCGGCGCGCAGTTCGTCGGCGGTGGTGCGCACCTGGATGCGCAGCGCATCCTGCACGACCTGCACCCGGTCCTTGGTCTTTTCCAGCATGTCCTCGCGCCCGCCGTACGACAGGATGTCCAGGCCGCACGGCGCCAGCACCATCGGGATCCCGGCGGCCGCGGCGGCCTTGAGCCGGTTCGGCCCGGGGTCCCGGTTGCCCTTGAACAGGTGCTCGACGATGCCGCCGATGCAGATGTCCAGCACGCCGTGGAAGGCGCCGCCCGCGATCATCTCCTCCATCGCGCGGTCGCCCTTGCCCTGCGCGTGGCAGACGATCGCCGTGAAGCCGGCGTCCTCGAGCATGCCAATCGCGCTTTGCACCGCCATCTCGCCGAAGCCGAACGACGAGATCGCGACGCAGGGCTTGTCGAAGCGGATGTCGGTGCCCTGCGTCATCTCCACCATGCCGCAGATCGCGCCCACGGCATTGATGATCTGCGCCTTCAGCAGCGGGTTCATCTTGACGATGTCCAGCACCGTGTGGTGCATCGTGATGTCGTGGGTGCCGACGTACTTGTCGATGTAGGCCGGGTGGGCCGCCATCGGCGAAGCCATCAGCTTGGGCATTCCGAACGGCAGCCGCTTCATCACCGACGTCGCGACCAGCGTCGCGGTGCCGCCGCCGATGCCGATGATGCCGTGCACGCGCTTGCGCCTGACCAGTTCGTCGACGATCGCCGCGGCGCCGTTGATCTGGTTGTTGGTTGCGGCGTCCCGGTCGCTGCGGTACTTCTGGCGCACCTCCTCGATCGGCATGCCCCCCCGCGCGGCCACTTCCTCGGTGGTGATGTCACCGGGGAAGGGCGGCGGCTCCTCCATGCTGAAGTCCAGCAGGATCGGCTCGTGTCCGCGTCCGGCGATCAGGTCCTTGACGAACACGATGTCCTCGCCCCGCGTGTCCAGGTTGCAGACGATGACGATGCCTTTCCTGCCGCTCATCTTTTGCCCTCCGTGCTGCGTTGACCGGCGCTCAGACCGACTTTGGCTTCTTGACTTCCGGCCGCGTTAGCCGGTTGATCATCCCGGCCACCGGGCTCAAGCCGCCGAAGCCGTACTCGTTCCAGCGGTCCGACACTTTCTGCAGCACGGTGCGGTCCATGAAGATCTCGTTGGGCTTGTCCTTCCACTCGAACGGCGTGCAGGCGTCCAGGATGATGCGGCTGGTGATGTCGCGCGCATCGATCGGCAGCCCCGGGTCCAGCGGCGTGGAACGGCCGCGGTCGATGATCTGGGCCGAGCGCTTGGGATCGAACCGGGTGGCCAGCGCCCACCAGACGCGGTCCCAGTCGTCCGCTTCGATGTCGTGGTCCACCGTGATCACGCCCTTCACACCGTAGTGGCCGGTGGTCGATCCGATCACCGCGTTGCCGACGTGATTGGAGTGGCCCGGGTACATCTGCTTGACCGACACCACGACCCAGAAGCGGCCCGTGGCCTCGGGCGGGAAATACACGCTCTGGATGCCCGGCACCTTCATCGTCTCCAGGTCATGCCAGAGTGCGGCGGTGCGGTTCAGCGACTGGATCATGTGGATGTCGTTGATCGGCTTGCCCACGGTGGTCGACCACATGACCGGCTTGTTGCGATGCAAGATGCGCTTGATACGCAGCACCGGCTTCGGATAGTCCTTGCCCTTGTTGCCCGAGTAGTAGCCGGTGTACTCGCCGAAGGGCCCCTCCTCCATGAGTTCGTTCGGGTCGATGAAGCCCTCGGCGATGATCTCGGCGTTAGCCGGCAGCGTCAGGCCGGTGAGGTCGGACTTGAACACCGGCACCGGACGGCCGCGCAGCGACCCGGCGACTTCGTATTCGTCGGTCTGCGCGCTGACCATCGTCGACGAAGCCAGGAACAGCACCGGGTCGGTGCCGACCACGTAGGCCGCCGGCATCAGCTCACCGCGCTCAGCGTACTTTTTCATGTGCATGTCGCCGTGCTTGCCCTTGATGATCTGCGAGCCCAGGATGTCCTTGCCAAGCACCTGCGCGCGGTAGGTGCCCAGGTTGGTCCACTTGGTGTCGGGATCCTGCGTCACCAGAAAGCCGGCAGTGCAGAAAAAGCGGCCGCCGTCGTCCGGGTAGAACCAGGGCGAGGGGAATTTGTTGATGTCGATGTCCTTGCCGGTGATCTGGTTCTCCATAACCGGCGGGTGGTCGACCATCACCGGTTTGACCATCTTCTTGGTTGTCAGCTCCATCCACTTCTTGGACAGCTGGCACATCGACAGCGACGGGTCCTGCTCCAGCGCGATGGCCAGCCGCTGCGAGGTCGTGAAGGCACTGGTGAATACGGGGATGTCGTAGTCCTTGACGTTCTCGTAGAGCAGGGCCGGGCCTTTCTGTTCCTCGTTCACCTTCGAAACATGGCAAAGCTCGAACTTCCAGTCGACCTCGGTCTTGACGCGGTGCAGCTGCCCTTGGGCTTCCAGCGCGGCGATATAGCTGCGCAGATCGTCGATAGGCCGTACTTCGTTGCGTGCGTTCATGTTGGCTCCGTTTTACTTTCGCGGTTGGGGTTGATTGAGAAATGATTCAGCTGACCTTCTTCCCGGCCAGCATCGCCGAGAGGATGTACTCCATGGCCGATCCGGCCGGCTGGACGCCGCTGCTCTGGGCTCGCTGGCTCCAGACGGTCTCGGGACGGGCCTGCAGGATGAAGATGTTGCCGCCGGCGGGCAGGTCCTTGTCGACCGCCCATTCGATGTCCATCGGACGGCCGTAGTGTTTCTCGATGCGCTTGCCCATCCAGGCCAGTTCGGTGATCTCGTCGTCGATCAGCGACTGCACCTTCTGCCGCTCGAACGGCACCTCGATCGCGCGCGATACCTGGGTCTTCGGATCGACCGTGTAGCACACCAGCTTTTGCGAAACGACGCGGTCGATGATGTCCAGCGTGACCTTGTTGACCACGAAATGGTCCGGCGTGACCTCGCCCGAAACCACCGACTCGCCGAAGCCGAAATTCGAATCGAT
>DATNCB010000225.1:0-1070 GCA_035571715.1 Ramlibacter sp. | reverse complement strand
AGAAATGTCGATGTTGTCCAATCTGGAACTGATTCGCCGGGTGCCGCTGTTCGCGTTGCTGACTGCCAACCAGGCCGAGGGGGTTGCGGAGGCCGTCACCAAACGCCGCTTCAAGCGCGGCGAAGTCGTCGTGGAGCAGGGGGAGAAATCCAACACCTTGTTCATCATTCTCACTGGCCGGGTGCGGGTAGTCACGTCGGACAAGCGCGGGCGCGAGGTGATCCTGGCGACGCTGCAGCCGGGCGACTACATCGGCGAGATGAGCCTGATCGACAACGAAGCGCATTCGGCCACCGTTCGCGCCGAAGTGCAGACCGACATGCTGGCCCTGGGCCGGGCCGAATTCGCGCGCTGCCTGCCGGAAAACAGTTCGATGGCCTATGCCATCATGAAGGGCTTGGTGCAGCGCCTGCGCCAGGCCGATCGCAAGATCGAGTCGCTGGCGCTGATGGACGTCTACGGTCGCGTTGCGCGGGCGTTGTTGGAATTCGCGGCGCCCGATCGGGAAGGGCTGATGTCGATCCGCGAGCGCATCTCGCGCCAGGACATCGCCAAGATGGTGGGCGCCTCGCGCGAGATGGTCAGCCGCGTCATGAAGGACCTCGAAGACCGCGGCTTCATCGAAACCCGCGAAGACGGCTCGATGCTGATCAAGGATCGGCTGACAACGCTGGGGTGATTTGTCATGCGGCGGCAGGGGTGGTGCGTTAAGCTTCTGACACCCCCATGACTTTCTCTCTCAACACCCTGAATAGTCCCGGCGGAAACGCCGCATCGCCACGGGCCGGCGCCGGCCGTTTCGCGCACGAAATCGTGCTGGTCCTGGGGCTCGTTGCCCTGGTGTTCTGGCTGCTCGCGCTGGTGAGCTACTCGGCGCAGGACGCGGCGTTTTCCACTTCGGGTACGGGCGCGGCGATCCGCAATTGGGGCGGCCGCCTGGGGGCCTGGCTGGCCGATGCCAGTTATTTCCTGCTCGGTTTTTCGGTCTGGTGGTGTTTCGCCGCGGCTATTCGTGCCTGGATCGCAACGCTGGCGCGCTGGATGCGCGGCAATCCCGAAGGAGCCGAGGA
>DATNCB010000224.1:0-8063 GCA_035571715.1 Ramlibacter sp. | reverse complement strand
TACAGCGACAACCTGCTGATGCTCACGCTCAATCGCGGCGGGCCGGTGATCTGGCTGTCGGAGGACGACGCCAAGCGCGCGGGCATCGTCGACAACGACTGGGTCGAGCTGTTCAACATCAACGGCGCGATCGCGGCGCGGGCGGTGGTCAGCCAGCGCGTCAACCCCGGCATGGTGCTGATGTACCACGCCCAGGAAAAGATCATCAATACGCCCGGTTCCGAGATCACCGGCATGCGGGGCGGCATCCACAACTCGGTCACCCGCATCGTGCTCAAGCCCACCCACATGATCGGCGGCTACGCCCAGTTCAGCTACGGCTTCAACTATTACGGAACCATCGGCACCAATCGCGACGAGTTCGTCGTGGTGCGCAAAATGAACAAGATCGACTGGCTCGACGAAGAAACCGAAAACGTGGGAGCAGCAGCATGAAGATCCGCGCTCAAATCGGCATGGTCCTGAACCTGGACAAGTGCATCGGCTGCCACACCTGCTCGGTCACCTGCAAGCAAGTCTGGACCAGCCGTCCCGGCGTGGAGTACGCCTGGTTCAACAACGTCGAAACCAAGCCCGGCATCGGCTATCCCAAGGAGTGGGAGAACCAGGGCAAATGGAACGGCGGCTGGAAGCGCAACTCCAACGGCTCGATCGAGCCGCGCCAGGGCAACAAGTGGCAGTTGCTCATGCGCATCTTCTCCAACCCGAACCTGCCGCAGATTGACGACTACTACGAGCCCTTCACCTACGACTACGCGCACCTGCAAACGGCGCCGGAGATGAAGGCCATGCCCACGGCGCGCCCGCGCAGCCTGATCACGGGCCAGCGCATGGAAAAGATCGAATGGGGCCCGAACTGGGAGGAGATCCTCGGCGGCGAATTCTCCAAGCGCGGCAAGGACGCCAACCTCGATAACTTCGACAAGGTACAGAAGGAGATGGTGGGCCAGTTCGAGAACACCTTCATGATGTACCTGCCGCGCCTGTGCGAGCACTGCCTCAATCCCGCCTGCGTGGCGTCGTGTCCTTCGGGCTCGATCTACAAGCGCGAGGAAGACGGCATCGTGCTGATCGACCAGGACAAGTGCCGCGGCTGGCGCATGTGCGTCTCGGGCTGCCCCTACAAGAAAATCTACTACAACTGGCAATCCGGCAAGGCCGAGAAGTGCATCTTCTGCTATCCGCGCATCGAAGCCGGCCAGCCGACCGTCTGCTCGGAAACGTGCGTCGGGCGCATCCGCTATCTGGGCGTGGTGCTGTACGACGCCGACCGTATCCAGGAAGCGGCCAGTGTGGAAGACGAGAAGGAGCTGTACCAGGCGCAATTGAACATCTTCCTCGACCCGCATGACCCGAAGGTGATCGAGCAGGCGCGCCGCGACGGCATCCCCGAAGCCTGGCTGGAAGGCGCGCGCAACAGCCCAGTCTACAAGATGGCGATGGACTGGAAGGTCGCACTGCCGCTGCACCCGGAATACCGCACGCTGCCGATGGTCTGGTACGTGCCGCCGCTGTCGCCCATCACTTCCGCCGCGAACGCCGGCCACCTCGGCGCCAACGGCGAAATCCCGGACGTGAACCAGATGCGCATTCCGGTGCAGTACCTGGCCAACCTGCTCACGGCCGGCGACACGGGTCCCGTGATCCGCTCGCTCGAACGGATGCTGGCCATGCGCGCCTACCAGCGCGGCAAGCACGTGGACAACGTCGACAACGTGCAGGTGCTGAACCAGGTGGGTCTGACGAGCGCGCAGGTCGAGGAGATGTACCAGGTGATGGCCATCGCCAATTACGAGGACCGCTTCGTCATTCCGAGCACGCACCGCGAATACGCGGAGAACACATTCGACATGAAGGGCGGCTGCGGCTTCTCCTTCGGCAACGGCTGCTCCGACGGCAGCACGGAAACGAGCCTGTTCGGCGGCAAGAAGCGCCGCACGATTCCCATCAAGTCGACTGTCTGAGGCACGAGCACCCGATGAAAAACAACCGACATACCTTGCGTTGCCTGGCATTGCTGTTGGGCTATCCCGACGAAAAGCTGCGTGGCGTGTTGCCCGCGCTGGCCGACGCCATCGATGCCGAAGCGGCGCTGCCGGCCACGCGCCGCGCGGAATTGCGCGCCTTCATCCGCGAGATGGAGCGCGCCGACGCAATCGAAATGGAAGCACACTACGTCGAGCTGTTCGACCGCGGGCGCGCCACTTCGCTGCACCTGTTCGAGCACGTTCACGGCGACTCGCGCGATCGCGGCCCGGCCATGATCGACCTGACGCAGACCTACGAGAAGGCCGGCCTGCTGCTGGGCCCGCACGAGCTGCCGGACCACCTGTGCGTGGTGCTGGAGTTCGCCTCCACCCAGCCGCCCGCGCTGGCGCGCGATTTCCTCGGCGAGATGGCCCACATCCTGAATGCGATCTTCAGCGCGCTGCGCAAACGCGAAAGCCGCTACGCCACCGTGCTGGCGGCGGTGCTGGAGCTGGCCGGCCACAAGGCCGAGGCCGTGCCGGTGGCCGATGACGAGCCGATGGACGAAAGCTGGGCCGAGCCAGTGGTGTTCGACGGCTGCAACAGCCGCGGCCAGGCCAGTCCCAACCAGCCGCAACCGATCCGTATCGTCCGCAAGACCCCTGCCGCCCCCGGAGCAAGCGCATGAACTTCCTCAACCAATTCCTGTTCGGCTACTACCCGTATATTTGCCTGACGGTTTTCCTGGCGGGCAGCCTGATCCGTTTCGACCGCGACCAGTACACCTGGAAGAGCGACTCGTCGCAGTTTCTGCGCCACGGGCAGCTGCGCTGGGGCAGCAACCTATTCCACATCGGCATCCTGTTCCTGCTCGGCGGACACACCATGGGCTTGCTGACGCCGCATTTCATCTACGAGCACTTCGTCTCGGCGCCCGACAAGCAAATGGGGGCGATGGTTTCTGGCGGCCTGTTCGGCCTGCTGGGGTTCATCGGCGTCACGATCCTGCTGCACCGGCGGCTGGCTGACCCGCGCATCCGCATCAACTCGAAGACGAGCGACATCCTGCTGCTGGTGCTGCTGTGGGTCCAGTTCGCGCTCGGCCTGGCGACCATTCACGGGTCGGCCCAGCACCTGGACGGCAGCCTGATGATGAAGCTGGGCGAATGGGCGCAGCGCATCGTCACCTTCCGGACCGGCGCGGCGGAAATGCTGGTGGACGCGGGCTGGGTATTCAAGGCCCATATGTTCCTGGGCATGTCCCTGTTCCTGATTTTCCCGTTCACCCGGCTGGTCCATGTGTGGAGCGGTTTCGCGACGCTGGGTTATCTGGTGCGGCCGTACCAGGTGGTGCGCACCCGCCGCACTCTGGTTTCGTCACGCAAGGCTCCGGTCGCGCCGGCGGCAGCGTCGTCGCAGCCGATCGCGGGCGTGAGGCTCGAACCCGGAAAGGCCGTCTCATGAGTACCGCCAGCGGATGCGGCGGGGGTGGCTGCGCCTGCGGGGGCGGCGCCCAGGCCGGCAGCGGCGTGGAGACGATGACTCCCGTTGCAACGGTCAACGGCATCACCTTGCATGCGGCCGGGCAGGCCCCGGACGAGACTGAGTTGCGCGAACTGGCCTGGGCCGAACTGCTGCGGCAAGAAGCGGTGCGGCAGGGCCTGTTGGCGCGCCATCCCGCAGTCGAGGCGCCGGCGCTATCGCCTGCCGACCGCGAGGTGATCGAAGCCATGCTGGAGCGCTCGGTGCCCGTGCCGCAGCCCACCGATGACGAGTGCCGCCGCTACTACGAGGCGCGGCAGGACCGGTATGTCGAGGGACGCCTGGCTCACGTGCGGCACATCCTGTTCGCCGTCACCAACGGCGTGAATGTGCACGCCCTCGCGGCTCGCGCGGAACAAGCCCTGCTCGAGCTCAGCCGAAAAGACGCCGACCCCGGCCGGTTCGCGACCCTCGCGCGAGAGCTGTCCAATTGCCCCAGCGGTGCCGAGGGCGGCGATCTGGGCTGGATCGGACCGCACGATTGCGCCGACGAGTTGGCCAACGAACTGTTCCCCCAAAAGAGCCCCTCCAGCGGTGTCGGCCTTCGACCCCGTCTGGTGCACACCCGCTACGGATTCCATATCGTTGAAGTACTGGGGCGCAAGCAGGGCCGCCAGCTGGCATTCGATGAGGTACGCGCACGTATCGGAGTGCAACTGGCGCAGCAGTCGCGTGCCAAGGCGCTGCATCAGTACATCCAGTTGCTGGCGGGCCAGGCGGTCGTCGAGGGCGTGTCGCTGGAAGGTGCTGATTCGCCGCTGGTACAGTAACGGCAGGCGCGGACATCGAACGGCCTGCCGGCGAGCAGCGGCGGCGCCGGAGAAAGCGCGTTCTAGTTGATGCATAGCAAGGAGATGAGCCCTCGGCTTCGGTAGCCTCCTGCGGTGGCCCCCCGGGCCATTTAATCTATTTGGAGCAGGTTTGGACACACCCTCGTTGGCTGAAGCCGCGGCTGTTGCCGCGCGGCTGCACGCCCTATGCACCGATTCCGGCCTGCGCCCATGGGAATTTGCCGGGAAGTCGCTGCTGCCGGTCGTGCAAGGCGGCATGGGCGTCGGTGTGTCTGCAGGCGGACTCGCCGGAGCCGTGGCGGGACTGGGCGCGGTCGGCACGATCTCTTCGGTGGACCTGCGCCGGCATCACCCCGACCTGATGGCTCTGACGGGAGCTCTTGACAAGGAACCCGACGCGCGCGAGCGCATCGATGCCGCCAATCTGGAGGCACTGGGCCGCGAGATCGCGCGCGCCCGCGCCCTGTCCGGCGGCCGCGGCCTGGTCGCCGTGAACATCATGCGGGCCGTGAGCGCATACGAAACCTATGCACGTCATTCGCTGGCCTGTGGCGTCGACGCGCTCGTGGTCGGCGCCGGCCTGCCGCTGGATCTGCCCGAGCTGGCCCGTGACTACCCCAAAGCCGCCCTGATTCCGATCCTGTCGGATGCCCGCGGCGTGCAGCTGATCGTGCGCAAATGGGAAAAGAAAGGCCGCTTGCCGGACGCCGTCGTGATCGAACACCCGAAGCTGGCCGGCGGCCACCTCGGCGCCGCGAAAGTGGCGGACCTGAACGACCGGCGCTTCGATTTCGACGTGGTTCTTCCGGAGGTGCTCGCGTTCCTGCGCACGGCCGGTCTGGAAGGCCGCATTCCGCTGATCCCCGCCGGTGGCATCGGCAGTCGCGAAGACATTCGCAGGCTGCAGGACATGGGCGCCACGGCGGCCCAGTTGGGCACGGCCTTCGCCGTCACCACCGAGTGCGACGCCCATCCCGAATTCAAGCGGATCCTGGCCGAGGCAAAGCCGGAGGACACCGTCGAGTTCACCAGCGTAGCGGGCCTGCCCGCCCGTGCCGTTCGCACGCCTTGGCTCGACAAATACCTGCGGCTCGAGCCGCGGCTGAAACGCAACGCGCATGCGAAACCCTGCACCATGAAGTTCGACTGTCTGGCAAACTGCGGGCTGCGCGACGGCAACGCGAGCTGGGGCCAGTTTTGCATCGATAAAATGCTGGGCCATGCACTCGCCGGCGAAGTCGGGCTGGGCCTGTTTTTCCGCGGCGCGGGGCGCTTGCCTTTCGGCACGCAGATCCGCTCCGTCCTTGAACTGATGCAATGGCTGATGGGCGGCATTCGCCCGGCCGGCTTAACGGAGAATTACGCATGAAGCGTGACGAAGCCCCCCTGGTGTCTTTGGCCGTCCAGCCGATAAGCCGGGACGTGCTCAAGGAAAAATATCTCAAGCCGGGGGAAAACGAACTCGAGGACCTGTTCGAGCGGGTAGCGCAGGCGCTGGCATCGGTAGAAATCGAAGCCAAGCGCGACCACTGGAAAGCGCTGTTCCACACCAACTTGCGGGCCGGCGCCATCGGCGCCGGGCGCATCATGAGCGCGGCCGGCACCACGCTGCAGGCCACGTTGATCAACTGCTTCGTGCAGCCGGTGGGCGACTGCATCCAGGGCATGGATGCGGACGGCTATCCCGGCATCTACGAGGCCCTGCGCGAAGCCGCCGAGACCATGCGTCGCGGCGGCGGCGTCGGCTACGACTTCTCGCGCATTCGCCCGCGCGGCGCCGAGGTCAGCGCCACCGCCTCGATTGCGTCCGGGCCGTGCAGCTACATCGACGTGTTCGACCATTCCTGCGCCACCGTGGAAAGCGCGGGCGCGCGCCGCGGCGCGCAGATGGGCGTGCTGCGCATCGACCATCCGGACGTGCTGGAGTTCATCACAGCCAAGCGCAAGCCGGGGCGCTGGTCCAATTTCAACGTCTCCGTTTCCGTCACCAACGAGTTCATGGAGGCGCTGGACGCCGGCGCCAACTGGTCGCTGGTGCACCGCGCGAAGCCCGGCGTCGCACTGCTGGAAAAAGGCAGCGCGCATCAGCGTGACGACGGCAAGTGGGTCTACCGCACGCTGCCCGCCGCGGAGCTTTGGGACACGGTGATGCGCTCGGCCTACGATTTCGCCGAACCGGGCATCCTGTTTCCCGACACGATCAACCGCGACAACAACCTGCGCTACTGCGAAGACATCGCGGCTACCAACCCCTGCGGCGAGCAACCGTTGCCGCCTTACGGCTGCTGCGACCTCGGGCCGGTGATCCTGACGCGCTTCGTGCGCCAGCCTTTCGGCTTCGGCGGCTCGCCCGAATTTGATTTCGACGCATTCGCCGCGTCCGTGGCGCTGCAGGTGCGCGCCCTGGACAACGTGCTGGACCTGACTTTCTGGCCGTTGCCGCAGCAGCGGGCCGAAGCCATGGCCAAGCGGCGCATCGGTGTCGGCTTCACCGGCATGGGCGACGCGCTGTACATGCTGTGCCTGCGTTACGACGAGGCGGCCGGCCGCGAAATGGCGGTGCGGATCGCGCGCTGCATGCGCGACGCGGCCTACGCGGCGTCGGTCGACCTGGCTCGCGAGAAGGGTGCGTTCCCCGCGTTCGACGCGGCGCGCTACCTGGAAGCCGGCACCTTCGCCAGCCGCTTGGACGAGCCGCTCAAACAGAAGATTCGCGAACACGGCATCCGCAACAGCCACCTGCTTTCCATCGCGCCGACCGGCACCGTGAGCCTGGCCTTCGCCGACAACGCGTCCAACGGCATCGAGCCGGCGTTCTCATGGACCTACCAGCGCCGCAAGCGCGAGGGTGACGGCAGCGTCAGTCAGTACGACGTGGAAGACCACGCCTGGCGCCTGTACCGCAGCCTGGGCGGCGATGTCGCCAACCTGCCGCCCTACTTCGTCTCCGCGATGGACATGCCGGCGGCCGCCCACGTGGCGATGATGGAGGCGGTCCAGCCCTTCGTCGACACCGCGATTTCGAAAACCGTGAACGTGTCCGAGGACTATCCCTACGAGGAGTTCAAGGGCCTTTATCACGAAGCCTGGAAGGCCGGCCTGAAGGGCCTGGCAACCTACCGGCCCAACAGCATCGTGGGCGCGGTACTGCAAACGGAAGCGCCCAAGCAGGCGGCCGAGGCGACCCCGCCGCCGATCGACCTGATGCGCACCGTCATCACCAGCCGTCCCAAGGGCGCGCTGCCGGCGATGGCCGAAAAGATCGAGTACTGGACCCAGCAAGGACGCCAGCACCTGTACCTGGTGGTGTCGTTCATGCCGCTACCCGACGGGCGCGAGCGCGCGATCGAATTCTTCATGCCGGTGGGGCAGACCGGTGAGTCGCAGCAGTGGGTCACCGCCAGCATGCGGTTGCTGTCGCTCGCTGCACGCGGCGGCTTTCTCGACCGCGCGCTGGCCGACATGCGCAAGGTCGCATGGGACCGTGGGCCGGTCAGGCTGGGCACCTACCGCAAGGCGGACGGCACGCATGTGCCGCTGTGGCACGACTCGGAGGTCGCCGCCATCGCCTACGCCTTGCAGAACCTGATCGCCGGCCGCAGTGGCCACGCGACGGCCACGGCGCCTCACGTCGAGGTCAGCACCCCCGCGCCCGCGCCCATGGCCGGTGCCAAGTGCCCGGAGTGCGGCGCCTACGCGATGATCCGCAAGGACGGCTGCGACTACTGCACCCAGTGCGGCCACCTCGGGCATTGCGGATGA
>DATNCB010000223.1:0-1098 GCA_035571715.1 Ramlibacter sp. | reverse complement strand
GTTTCAGGTGATGTTCGTGGCGGCGGAGGAGGAGGCCACGGGGGGCTGGCGGTTGCCGGGATTGGAGCTGAGTGCGGAGCGGGTGGAGACGGGTACGGCGAAGTTCGAGTTGACGCTGTTTGTGACGGCGGCGGGCGAGGGACTGCGGGTAACCGCGGAGTACAACACGGACTTGTTCGCCGAGCAGAGCATGGAGCGGTTGCTGGGTCACTATGGCCGGTTGCTGGCGGCCGCGGTGGCGGACGCTTCACAACCGGTGGCCCAACTCTGTTGGTTGAGTGCGGCCGAGCGGGAGCAACTGCTGGTGCAGTGGAACGAGACGAGGCGGGGTTACGGTGGGGAGTTGCTGCCTGAAATGTTCGCGGCGCAGGTGCGGCGCACGCCCGCCAGCGTGGCCTTAGTCAGTCAGGGGCGGCAGCTGAGCTATGCCGAACTCGATGGCAGAGCGAACCAGTTAGCCCAGCTGTTGCGCGAGCGAGGTGTAGGGCCGGAGTCACGAGTGGGGGTGCTGATGGAGCGCGATGTCGAGTTAGTGATCGCGTTGCTGGCGGTGCTGAAAGCTGGTGGAGCCTACGTGCCCCTGGACCCTGAATACCCGCAGGAACGACTCACCTTCATGCTGGCTGATTCCAGCGCCCGACTGCTGCTGACACAACGGCGTGTGCGCGAGCGGCTGGAGTGGCTGGCGGCTCAGGACCTGGAAGTGGTGGTTGTTGATGAGCTGGAGAGTGAGGGTGTAGCTGCCGACCTTCCCCGCGCCATCAGCGCCGCGAATCTGGCGTATGTGATCTACACCTCGGGTTCGACGGGACGACCGAAAGGCGTGGCCATCACCCATCACTCTGCTTCCGTGTTGCTACGCTGGAGTCACGAGCTGTTCACGCCCGCGGAACTGGCCGGGGTGCTGTTCTCTACTTCAGTTTGCTTCGACCTCTCGATCTTCGAGCTGTTTGCCCCGCTCACGGCGGGCGGCGCCGTGATCCTGGCGCACAACGCGCTGCAGTTGCCGGAGTTGGCGGCGCGCGAGCAAGTGACGCTGATCAACACGGTGCCGTCGGCGATGACGGAGTTGCTGCGAGTGGGTGGCGTGCCGCAGTC
>DATNCB010000222.1:0-12186 GCA_035571715.1 Ramlibacter sp. | reverse complement strand
AGCCGTTGCCCAGAGCGAACCACCCAATCCTCTGATCACCAACCCGGCGATTGGGGCGGGCCAGCAAAGCACGCACATCACCCCGATGGGCGAGACTGGTGTTCTGGCGTACCTGCCTGAAGTGAGAACCGCGACGATCACACGCCAACCTGAGGTGGCGCAGGTAGCGCCGCCGGCGCCGGTAGTCGAGGCGAAGCCCGAACCCGCACCCGCGCCCGTGGCAGCGGCACCCGCACCCGAACCCGCCCCGAGCACCACGGTGGCAATGGCGGCTCCCGAGCCCGCGCCGGCGCCTAAACGCGATCGCAACTAACCAGGGAGGAAAGAGGGAGGACAGTTCGGCCTTGCCGGCAACCGCTATCGGTTGCCGGTCTTTTGCTGTCCGATGCGCTGAAGGATCAGCTGGCGCGTCGCACGCACGTCAGCTGCGAACGGGCTCTTCGGATCGGCGGCCTTGTCGATCTGCGCCAGCGCCTCGGCATGGCGTCCCTGATCGGACAGTGTCTGCGCCAGGTTGTTCAGGACGATCACCGACTGCGGGTGCCTTTGCCGGGCCGCGCGTAACACGGTGACGGCATCCGCCAGGGCGCCGCGCGCGTGGTACTGGTTGGCCAGCCCGATCGCCGCCGCCAGATTGTCGGGCCAGCGCTTGAGCGCGGCTGCATAGGCTTGCGTGGCTGCATCGCCGCTGTCGACTCGTGCCATCGCCAGCACGGCCGCCATCCATCCTTCTTCGGTCGCGGTGACGGGGATGCGATCAGGCGGCATGGCCAGCATGGCCCAATGGCCACCTTTGATCCAGATGCGCTCGAAATAGGTGAACGGCATCTTCTCGCGCGCCAACTTGCCCGAACGCAGGTACACGGTACCCGAGGGATAGTCGAAGCCGTTGACGACCGCGTAGTGCCATTGGGTGAACAGCGGTCCGACGTCCTGCAGCACCACCACCGGATTGCCCGCCGCGACCTCGCGCAGCAAGTCGGAATAGCGCGGCGCGAGCTGATACGAAACGCGGCCATAGCGCCGCGGCGTGGCCAGCATCTCGATCTGGAGGCTGCCCTGGCGCGACGGGAGGTAGACCTGGTCGACCAGCGCCTCGGGCGTGACGGAAACGCCGCCATACGAGAGCACCGTCGCCAATGCGGCCGGGCCACATTGATATTCGTCTTGTGGAAAGAACGGCACTGCCGTCCATTCCACGGTTTGGGGCACTCCTTCGGGCCACTGCGTGCGCAGGCCCATGGTCTGCGGCACGAGTTGCGCGCACCCCGCCAGCCATGCCAGCAGGACGCCGCAGCAAAAGCCCGCGCCGACGCGGGCCGCGCCCGGCGCCCTCATGCGGCGGATCCGCCGGTCACTTGCGGAAAGCGAAATACCAGACCAACGCGGCAACTACCACGATCGCGAGCCAACCACCGCTATCAATGCCGCCGGCCGGAGCGGTTTGCATGTCCTGGGCCAGCGCATGTACCTCCTGGTCGGTCATGGCAGCAACACGTTGCCGTGCCATTGTCGGGTCGACGCCCTGAGCCTGAAGCTGGGCAGCGGTCTCGGCGCGATTGAGCACGCTCATCACCAAGCCACGTTCGGTTTGCGCGGCACCCGCTGCGAGCGCCTGATCGGCGCCAATCAGGCCGGCGTTGGCGGTCTGGAACGATAACGCGAGCAGGGAAACGACCAGAGCACGGCATGTCATTTTCTTCATCGTTGATGTCATCTTCAGGCTCCTTGGGATGGTTGAGGTGAACAAGCGCCGGTGGCAAAACCCTCCATGGCGCGCAGCCAATATACGCGTGTGCGCGCCGGTTGTGTGCTGTTTGTTGACGAGCCTCAGCCATGCCCGACTGGCGGTCACAAAAAAGTACAAAAAACGCCGGGCTTGTTTTAGCCCAAGCGTGGCGCGCGACAATCCGTCGATGCAGCAACAACCATCGCCCGATTTTTCCAAGGGAGCCGCCTGCGTGCGCGGCGAATACGTGCCGATCGGGCAAGCCTGCGTTCCCATTACCGACTGGGGTTTCCTGCGATCCGACGCAACGTATGACGTCGTCACGGTGTGGGAGGGCGCTTTCTTCCGGCTGGATGCCCACCTGGAGCGCTTCTTCGCGAGTTGCCGCAGCTTTCGGCTCGACCCGGGCAAGAGCCGCGAGGAGGTCACCGCCGTGCTCGAGCGCTGCGTCAGCCTGTCCGGCTTGCGCCATTCGTATGTCGAGATGATCGCGACGCGCGGCCAGCCGCCCTGGGGATCGCGCGACCCGCGCCAGGCGCTCAATCAGTTCTACGCATTCGCGGTGCCGTACGTATGGATCGCCAATGAAGACCAGCGCCGCCAAGGACTGAACGTCATCGTCAGCAAGGTGCAACGTATTCCGGCGCGCAGTGTCGATCCGACGGCCAAGAATTACCACTGGAACGATCTCACGATGGGATTGCTCGGTGCGCTGGACGCCGGCGGCGACACAGTCTTGTTGACCGATGGGCATGGCAACGTGGTGGAAGGGCCCGGCTTCAACATCTTCGCGTTCAGCCGCGGCGTGCTGGTGACGCCCAGGGAAGGCGTGCTCGAGGGCATTACCCGTCGCACGGTCATCGAGATCGCACGGTCACTGGGCGTGACGGTTGAGCTTCGCGTGCTCGGCGCAGATGAGCTTCGAGGCGCGCAAGAGGCTTTCCTCAGCAGTTCGGGCGGTGGTGTGCTGCCGGTGACGAAGGTTGACGGCGAGCCGGTCGGTGCGGGCGTGCCCGGCCCGTTGACATGTCAGCTGCTCGAGACTTACTGGGCCTGGCACGGCGATCCGCGATACAGCACGCCGGTGCGCTATTGATTGCCCTGCGCTACAAACTGCGAGGCTGCTCCGTGTCGCCACTGACGCCGGGTTGCTGCGCAGCAATGCTCGCAGCTTCGGTGGCGGGCTTGACGCAACCCTTGCAGCTGGCGCATTCGCTGCAGCTGCTGTGAGTCGCCAGCGTCGCCTGCAGCCGTTGGCTCTGCTGCTCGCCCAGGCCGCAACCGTGGGCCAGTGAAGCCAGGCGGCCGGCAGCGGCATGACGGGTGCCGGCTGGCATCAGCAGCCAGACGCTGTAGAGAGCGGCCGCTAATACGATCAGTCCGACGATGACGTCCTGGACCATCTCAGCCTCCCCATGCCAACGCGATGCGGTAGGTGACGAATGACGCGATATAGGCCAGCGCGAACAGGTACCCGGCCATGAGCAGCGGATAGCGCCACGAATTCGTCTCGCGCTTGACGGCCACCAGGGTCGAGACGCATTGCGGAGCGAACACATACCAGGCCAGCAGCGACAACGCGGTCGCCAGCGGCCAGCTCGCACCCAGCATCGGCGCCAGTTGCTCGGCCACCTTGTCGCCGGCGGCCGAAAGCGCGTACACGGTGCCCAGTGCGCCCACCGCCACTTCGCGCGCCGCCAGACCCGGAATCAGCGCGATGCAGATTTGCCAGTTGAAGCCGATCGGGCGGAACAGCGGCTCGAGCGCCTGACCGATCATGCCGGCCAGGCTGTACTGGATCGCGGGCCCAGTGGCGCCGGACGGCGGCGCGGGGAAAGTGGAGATGAACCACAGCACGATCATGAGCGCCAGGATGATGCTGCCGACCCGCTTGATGAAAATTTGTGCACGCTCCAGCAGGCCCTGGGCCAAGCCGCGCGGGCTTGGAAGCCGGTAGCTGGGCAGCTCCATCAGCAGCGGCGCCTGGCGCGTATTGCGCCGCAGATGCTTGAAGCCCCACGCGACTCCCATCGCGGAAATGATGCCGGCGAAATACAGGGCGAACATCACCAGGCCTTGCAGGTTGAACAGGCCTGCCACCTGGCGCTGGGGAATGAAGGCCCCGATCAGCAGCGCGTACACGGGCAGCCGCGCCGAGCAGGTCATCAGCGGTGCGATCATGATGGTGACCAGCCGGTCGCGCCAGCTGCTGATCGTTCGTGTCGCCATCACGCCGGGAATGGCGCAGGCAAAGCTCGATAGCAGCGGAATGAACGAACGCCCCGACAGGCCCACCGAGCCCATCACCCGGTCGAGCAGAAACGCCGCGCGAGGCAGGTAGCCGGAGTCTTCGAGTGCCAGGATGAACAGGAACAGGATCAGGATCTGCGGCAGGAATACCAGCACACTGCCGGCGCCGGCGATCACGCCGTCCACCAAAAGGCTTCGCAGCAGCCCTTCCGGCATCGCCGATTGCAGCAGCGCACCCAACCCCTCCATCGCCGACTTCACGGCTTCCATTGGCCACTGGGCCCAGCTGAAGACGGCCTGGAACATCAAGAACAGCAGCGCCGCGAGAATGGGCAAACCCCATACCGGATGCAGCACCACGCGATCGATGACGTCGTCGAACCGCGTATCCACCACCGGTTCGCGCACCGCCGTCTTCAGGATGCGGCGCACCTCCTTTTGCGTCTCCAGCACGTCTTGCACGTCGGACGCTTTCCACTGCACAGGCCCAGGCTGGCCTGTGGCCACATGCGAGTCCAGGAGCGCGGCCAGGGCCTTGGCGCCTTCGTGGCGCACGCCGACGGTTTCGACCACCGGCACCCCGAGCTCACGCTCCAGCGCTTCGCGGTCGATCTGGATGCCGCGCCGATGCGCGACGTCGCTCATGTTCAGGGCGACGACGATCGGCAGGCCGAGCTTGCGTGCTTCCAGCACGAGACGCAGGTTGAGCTTGAGATTGGTGGCGTCGGTGACGCAGACCAGGAGCTCGGGCGTGTCCACGTCGCTGCGTGCGCCAGTGACCACGTCCCGCGTGATCGCCTCGTCAATGCTCAGCGGATTGAGGCTATAGGCGCCGGGCAGGTCGAGCACCCGTACGCGCCGGCCTGAGGCAGTCCGGAGCAGGCCTTCCTTGCGCTCGACCGTCACGCCGGCATAGTTGGCCACTTTCTGGCGGCTGCCGGTCAGCAGATTGAAAAGCGCAGTCTTGCCGCAGTTTGGATTGCCCAGCAGGGCGACATTCAGGTCCAGTGTCATGGTGTGCATGGCTCAACCTTGTCGACGGAGATCAGGGCGGCCTCGAAGCGCCGCAAGGCAAATGTAGTATGTCCCAACCGTATTGCGATGGGCTCGTCGCCCGGTTGGCCGCGCGCGATCACGCGCACCCGCTCGCCCGGCAGGAAACCGATTTCGATCAGGCGTAACGCCAGCTCCCGATCGTGCCCGTCACGCGCCGGCAACACTTCAGCCACCGTGGCTTGCGCCCCGGGACGCAAACTGCTCAGAAGAACGGCTGTCATCTCACTCCCGCAAATCAGCCCGAGAAGGGCTGGCGGGAATGAGAATAGTTCTAAATTAGATTAAGAAACATGACGCTGCTCAAATTCGGACCATTTAGCTGGCCGGCGAACAGGAATCGCACGGGCGTGCGATTTTTCGCGGCGACGGCTGCCTACTCGGTGATGGTCGGGACGTCTTTGCGCAAGCTTTCGCGGGCCCGGTGCTCGTGACGGTCGAGCTTGCCCAACGTGTGCTCCAACAGGTTGATCAGTTTCTGGGTGGCGCCGCGAAATGCCAGGTCCTGGGACTCGGCATGATGCTTCACGGCCAGCGGCTCGTGCCCGTTGAGCCTGGCCTCCATCATGCAGCGTTTGTCGGCAGCGCCCTTGACGCCGTTTTCGTCGCTGAGCTGTACCTCGATGCGCGTGATCTCCTGGCGGAACCGCGCCAACGTTTCGTTCAGGTACTCATCGGCCCAGCGCTCCAGCGTGTCCTTGTTCTCGATGCCGTTGCTGGTGTTCACTTGCACTTGCATAACCAAGGCTCCTTTCATTTCCTCAACCCGAGTGTGGGCGCGAAACCGCCAAAGCCGTGTAGGAGGAAGTCCCGCACCGGGTCGGGACGCGCCGGGTGAGCCATTGTCTTGCCGCCAAGCTTGTATGCTCGCCGTTCGCCGGAGAAATCATATGGCCGCGCTTGAATTCATCGAAACCGAAACCGGGCCCCAGCCCGGCGCCACCATCCTGATCCTGCACGGCCTCGGGGCGGACGGCAACGACTTCGTGCCCATCGCCCAGGAGCTCGACTTGAAAGCGATTGGCCCGGTCCGATTCGTGTTTCCGCATGCGCCGGTCATCCCCGTCACCATCAATAACGGCTTTCGCATGCCGGCGTGGTACGACATCCTGGGTGCGGACCTTGGCTCCAGGCAGGATGAAGCCGGGCTGCGCAAATCGATGGCCGAAATCGAGGAGCTGCTGGCGCGCGAAAAGAAGCGCGGGATGCCGGCCGACCGCATCGTCCTGGGCGGCTTCTCGCAAGGCTGCGCCGTGGCGCTGATGACCGGCGTGCGGCACAGGCAGCGGCTGGCCGGAATCGTCGGGATGTCGGGCTATCTGCCACTGGCGCAGACCACCACGGCCGAGCGCAGCGATGCCAACGCCCTGACGCCGATCTTCATGGGACACGGCCAACAGGACGGGGTGGTCGACATCGCCCGTGGCGAGGCTTCACGCGATGCATTGCGCGCGCTGGGCTATGAAGTCGAGTGGCACGACTACCCGATGGCGCACTCGGTGTGCATGGAAGAAATCGAGGATCTCGGCCGCTGGCTGGTCAAGGTGCTGGCAAAGCCGTGAACGGCCTCTGCCGCGCTCAGGCTTCGCCGCCGAACCGCTTGATCAGGTTGGCGATGTACTTGTCCACCAGCTTTTCGAATTCGCCTTCGACCACCGGCGCGACGACCATCTTCATCAGGCCGGGCAGGGGCAGCGTGATCTCGCCGTCGATCTTGAGCTCGATGCCGGTCGACTTCTTGTTGTCCTTGATCTTCCAGCGGCCGCCGACCAGTGCGTTGCCGACGCCCTTCACCGGTGTCCAAACCACCGTGCCCTTGGCTTTGTCGCTGACGTACTTGCTGGCGTAGACGGTCTGGATGTTCACCTGCGCGGTGCCCACCTTTTCCATCTCCCACTTGAAGACACCGTCGCCCATGTCCGTGAGCTTGTCGACTTTGGGGAAGTGCGACACCGAGGTGGGCACGTCGGACAGCACCTCGAACACGTCCGCGGCCTTCGCCTTGACGTCGAATTCGTAGCCCAGGTCGATGTTCACGGTCACGGCCATGGGGGTCTCCTCAGGTTGTTGTGCGGGTGGCCATTCTGCCACCGGGACGAGCTGACAAGAGCTATTGCGCGCGCGCCTGCTGCGCGAAAGCCGCAGCGCGCTCGACGCCGGCGACAGCCGCGCCCACCAGCGTGTCGACCACTACTTCGGCGCCGTCGGCCGAAAGGGCCAGGCCCTTGGCGTAATAGGCGCTGAAGGCCTGCTGGGCGCGAGCGGCGTTCCTGCGGGTTTCGGCGGTGAGTTGCGGGCCGCTTTCCTTCAGCGCCGCCTTCCAGCGCTGCTCCAGCGTGGTGGCCAGGCGTTCGCCGCCTTCGCGGTAAACGCCGATGACCTGATGGGCGACGTTGCCGAAATTGGCGAGCAGGCCGGTGGCGGTAGTGGAGAAACTGTTGGTGTCCATGGAGATACTCCGGTTGCGGATTGATGAGCCAATTCTGGCTGGCCATCCTAGTGAATGCGACCTAAAGCGGGCCACTTTGCTAGAGGCAGCAATCTAGTCGCCCGTGCGACATCACACTTGCTTGGCCGTCCCGGTGCAGGAAATCGGAAGCCGTGCTACCTTCCACCCATTACATGAAGACGACCGGTCCTTCGAAATGAGCAATCTGCAGGCACGCTTGGCCACCCTTTCGCCCGAGTGGCTGAAGGGCATAAGGCGCGGCATCGAAAAAGAAAGCCTGCGCGTCACGCCCGAGGGCAGCCTGGCCGAGACGCCGCATCCGCAAGCCCTCGGCTCGGCGTTGACGCATCCGCATATCACGACCGATTACAGCGAAGCGCAGCTGGAGCTGATCACCGGCGTGCACGCGACGCCCGAAAGCTGCCTGGAGGAACTGCTGCAGATCCACCAGTTCACCTACCGTGCGCTGGGCGATGAAATGCTGTGGGTCTCGAGCATGCCGTGCTACCTGCCGGCGGATGAAAACATTCCGATCGCACGCTACGGCTCATCCAATGTCGGGCGTGCCAAGAGCGTGTACCGCATGGGCCTGGCCCACCGCTACGGGCGGCGCATGCAGACGATCTCGGGTATTCACTACAACTGGTCGCTGTCCGGGGTTTCCAGCGACCAGTACTTCGACCTGATCC
Organism: Ramlibacter sp.; assembly: GCA_035571715.1. Classification (GTDB taxonomy): domain Bacteria; phylum Pseudomonadota; class Gammaproteobacteria; order Burkholderiales; family Burkholderiaceae_C; genus Ramlibacter. The sequence goes on along the minus strand of DATNCB010000222.1, from coordinate 4,016 downwards.
GAAATTTCCGGCGTCATGCCTTCCTGCTGCTGTACCTGTTCGGCGCTTCGCCGGCCGTTTGTTCCAGCTTCGTGGCCGGCCGCCAGCATGGATTGCAGTCGATCGGCCAAGGCGGCCTGTACATGCCGCACGGCACGTCGCTGCGCATGGGCCGGCTGGGCTATCAGAGCGATGCGCAGGCCAGCCTGGCGGTGAGCTACAACGGCCTGGCCGGTTATGCGGCGTCGCTGCAGGAGGCCATGAGCAAGCCATACCCTGCCTATGAGGCGGTGGGCATCATGAACCCGGGCGGTGAATACAACCAGCTCGCCACCAGCCTGCTGCAGATCGAAAACGAGTTCTACGGCACCATCCGGCCCAAGCGCGTCATACGCCCCGGCGAACGGCCGCTGCACGCGTTGCGCGAGCGCGGGGTGGAATACGTCGAAGTGCGCCTGCTTGACCTGAACCCATTCGTTCCCATCGGAATCACGGCGCAGACGATTCGCTTTCTTGATACTTTCCTGTTGCATTGCCTGCTGTCGGACAGCCCGCCGGACACGCCGCAGGAAATCGCCGCGTTGGGGCGCAACCAGCACAAGACGGCGGCGTTCGGACGCGAGCCCGGGCTGGTGCTCGAGCGCGGCGATAGCGGTGCGCCGCTCGCCGACTGGAGCGCCGAGCTGATGGAATCGTTCGTCCCGATCGCCGCGGCGCTGGACGCGGCGCACCAGACCACCGATTACAGCGACTCGCTGCGTTCGGCGCAGGCTTTGCTGCAAGAGCCTGACCTGTTGCCCTCGGCTCGCGTCCTGGCGGTGATGGAACGGGACTTCGACAATTCGTTCTCCGGTTTCACGCGAGCCCACTCCCAGCAGACCAAGGCCAAGTTGCTCGCGCTGCCGTTCGGCGGCGCCCCGCAGGCGCGGTTCGAGGCTCTCAGCCAGCAGTCGTTGCAGGACCAGAAAGCCATCGAAGCGGCCGACACCATGCCGTTCGAGTCGTACCGGCAGCAGTACATGTCGCCCGAGCGGCTGGGCCTTTCCAGGACGGCCATCGCACCCGCGCTTGCCGCCGTGTGAGCAGCGTTGGCATGATGTAAGCCTTTGCTGCGTCTTGCCCTGCGCGAAAATGGCGATGCGGGTACAATAGGTGCTTCGATTGCGCAGGCGATTGAACGCGCTAAATAACAACTCCCCAATAAAAAGGCGCGCCAGACTCCCACTGCGCACGCGTCTTTCGGGGCGACCCAAAGCCCCTGCACCGGCCAGCCAGGCCGGGCTCTCATACTGACGCAGCCCCGGCCCTCCGAGCGAGGCCCATGCCACCGGGTTCGATAGGCGCGGCTTGCTTCAGGCGAGCCTCAGAACAGTATGGCGGGTGCAACGTTGCACCCGCAGGATCCATCAAGACAATGAACGACAGAGACACCATCACCGCAGGCCGATACCTGATATCGCCTATCACCAAGCGGCTCGAGAACGGCTGGTACGCCTGTTCGGTTTCGATTCGCTCCCGCTGCAGTTGCCGCAGCAGTGGCACGCACGATCGCGTGCTGCGCCTCACGCGCCTGTCCCAGAACAAGCTCGCGGCCGTGCGCTATGCCATCGCCGAAGCCCTGCAATGGATCGGCGACGGCAATACCAGCATCCAGAGCGCCGCTGTCGCCGCGCACTAACCCCCTACAGGAGATCGACATGGCCAAGGAAGAACTGATTGAAATGAAGGGGCACGTGGATGAAGTGCTGCCGGATTCGCGCTTTCGCGTCACGCTCGAAAACGGCCATCAGGTGATTTGCTACACGGGCGGCAAGATGCGCAAGCACCACATCCGCATCATTGCCGGCGACAACGTGTCGCTGGAGATGTCGCCCTACGACTTGACCAAAGGCCGCATTACGTTCCGCCATATCGCAGGCCGCAGCGGCCCGCCGCCGTCAGTGCGGCGCTGAGCCGCGAACAGACAGAGAGAGATGGCCGCCCACAGCGGCTCGTGATCGATGCGGCGCCCTTGCGGGGCGCCGTCCTACATGGCAAGGTCAACGCCGAGCTGAGAGTGGCGTTACAGGTATAGGGCCTGTGAACAGGCCCTCGTCACACATCTGCTGGAGTCCACGATGAACATCCTGTCCAAACAATCCCAACGCATGCTCGCATTGCTGATCGCAGCCGTCTTCGCTGCGGGCCCGGCGTTCGCCGGAGAAGGCGAGGGCCATGGCAACAAGCATGGCGACAAGGCCGAAAAGCACGCCCAGAAGCAGGCGGAGAAGGCCGATAAGCGCGCTCGCAAGCAAGAGCGCGAAGACGTCAAGGTCGGCGCCTATTTCAACGACCACCATCGCGAGGCGGCTCGTTCCTACTATCACGAGCATTACAGCAACGGCCGGAACTGCCCCCCTGGCCTGGCGAAGAAGAACAACGGCTGCCTGCCTCCGGGCCAGGCAAAGAAGTGGGCCGTTGGCCAGCCGATACCGCGCGGCGTCACGGTCTATTCCGTACCACAACCTGTGATCGTCCAGTTGCCACCGCCGCCTTACGGTTACCGCTACGCGCGCCTGGGCAACGACATCGTGCTGGTGCAGTCGCAGAACAACCTGATCGTCGACATCATCGTGGGCGTGTTGGGCTGAACCTGGTTGGGCAGAGCCTTGCCTGATCCCGGGGACATTGCCGCGACGACGCTGGCGTACTACGAGCAGCGCGCGCAAGCTTTCTGGGAAGGCACGCGCAACCACGATGTGAGCCAGAACGTCGATGCCCTGTTGCGACATATCGAAGCGCCGCTGCCGTTCGAATTGCTGGACCTGGGCTGCGGGCCGGGCCGCGACCTCAAGACATTCCGCGAGCTCGGCCATCACGTCGTCGGCGTCGAAGGCGCCTCGACGCTGGCGGCGATGGCCCGCGACTACAGCGGCTGCGAAGTCTGGCAGCAGAACCTGCTCGCGCTCGACCTGCCGGCTGGGCGCTTCGATGGCATCTTCGCCAATGCAGTGCTGTTCCATGTCCCGGGCTCGGATCTCCCGCGCGTTCTGCAGCAGCTGCGCGCGTCATTGAAAGCCGGTGGCGTGCTCTTCAGCTCGAATCCGCGCGGGCACGGCGAGGAAGGCTTCAGCGGCGGCCGTTATGGCGCGTATCACGATCTGGCGGGCTGGCGCCGCTACATGACCGATGCGGGCTTCGTTGAACTGGAACACTACTACCGTCCCGCGGGCTTGCCGCTGGAGCAGCAACCCTGGCTGGCCAGCGTCTGGCGCAGCAAGTAGTTCCTCAGACGGCGAGCCAGCGCCGCAGCCGCCGGTACACCGCCGCGCTGCTCAGAAGGTCCAGATGATTGATGCCGCGGCCGATCCACACATGCGACGCCGGGATATGCAGATCGCGCGTGGGCTTGGCGTGCCGTCCCAACGCGCTCGCCAGCGGCACCAGCCCGTCACCCAGTGCGTCGCCCTGCCCGAGCGTGCCCGCGATGGCATAGCAGGCCACCCCGTGCGGCAGCGGCACCACGCTGCGCGTGTCGTGCTGCTCGAACCGGCTCGTGGACCAATCCTGTTCGAGCAGATTGCCGTGCCGCAGGTCGGTGATCCCTTCGCTGCGCAGGCCGCTGAGGCGCGTGAACGGTGCGACATAGGGACTGATGCCCAGCCCCAGGTGCAGCCAGTTGCCGCCACGCTCGAGCGGCGCGCCATGGTGCGGCGTCCCGAGGAACACCAGCTGCCGCACCTTGGCCGGCCAATCCATGCCGGCCTGTGCGGCCTGGTGTAGCGCGCTACGTGCGACGAGGCCGCCCATGCTGTGGCCGATGATCGCCACGCTTTGCACCGGATGCGGCCATTGCCGCACGAACTGTTCCAGCGCTGCGGCCAGTTCGCGGCCGTTAACCGAAATGTGGCGGCCGCTGTTGTAGCGCAGATAAACCGGCGTGTAGCCCAACGCATCGGCAAGGGCCTGGCCGTGGTCGTGGCCACCCCGCGTCCACTGCTGGTCGTTCATGCACAAGCCGTGAATCAACAGCAGGAGGCGTGTTCCGGTCGCGGGCA
>DATNCB010000221.1:0-4311 GCA_035571715.1 Ramlibacter sp. | reverse complement strand
CGGGACAGGTGAATACCGGCGTAGCGCCATCGCGCACGTTCATCCCGACGATCGTGGCGTCGGGGCCGAGCGCGCTGCCCACCATTTCCATCGCGTCGAATGCTTCGACCAGATAGCCGGTCAATGCGGCCTCGCGGTCGGCCGGCGTTGCGGCCGTGCGGCCGCCCGCGTACACCGGCACGAACAGCGCCCACAGCGACTGCCCTGCAGCAGCTGGCGCGCCCAGCGGGCCGGCCAGCTCGGTCGCGCCGGTTTCCACCGCGCGCGCCATCGCGGCGCGGGCGATCGGCTCTTCCTGCAGGTCCAGGCCGATCGGCCGCCGGTCGATGGTGCCAAAGGAGCGGAAATTGGCCAGCGGGAAATACTGCGCGCGCCGTTCGGAGGCTCGTACCGCATACCCGGCCACACCGTCGGCACGCGCCTGCTGCTCATGGGCTTCGCGTTCGCCCTCGGAGACGCGCTGCGCGTACGCCACCCACTGCCGCCCCGGCGCGTGCGTATCGGGTTCGATGGCATTGAAATAGTTTCGCCACTGGATGCGGGTGATGCCGCCGCCGACGCTGAACAGGCCGGCGACCGATCGCAACATGATCTCGTCGGTGGCCAGCAGATGATGCAGTTCGGCTTCTATGCGGCTGGTGCGGTACTCAAGCCGCTGCATCGCGCCTTCGCGCGACGCGTCGCGGGCGCGCTGCCATAACAACAATGTCACGCTCACGCCGATGAAGAGCGCCAGCAGCGCGAGTGCCATCGCGCGCAGCGCATCGCGGCGCCGGTCCGGTGCGGCGGAGGCGCCACTCACGGGAATGCTGCGCGTCACCACTTGTTGCGTAGTTCCCGCAGTTTGGTAAACACCGTTTTCGCGTCGGGCCGCTCCGGCAGATCGGGAAAATCCTCGCGCAGCCGGGCGATCACGCCGGGGCTGGCCAGGCGCATGAACGTATTGATCCGCTTTTCGTCGGCCAGCGTGGTGACCGCCGACTTGGCCGGGTCATGCCCCGCCACCTGCGGCAGCATGGCCCGCGCCGATTCGTTGCCCGGTTCGCGCGCGAGCGTGAACCGCAAGTTGTTCTCGATGTAGTCGTGTCCCGGATAGACCTGCGTGTTGTCGGGCAGCCGGCCGAGCTGGTCCACGAACGTGGCATAGAGTTCCTCCACGTTGCCGCCGTTGTGCACATTGCCGGCGCCGGCATTGAACAGCGTGTCACCCGAGAACAGCGCCGGCTGGTCGGTGTGCGAGCGCAGGCAGATATGGCACATCGTGTGGCCCGGCGTGTCCATGCATTCGAGTTCGACCCGCTTGCCGACCTTGATCACGTCGCCCGCCTTGACCCCGCGGTCCACCCCCGGGATCAGCCGGGCCGCGCGGTGGTGCGCGATCACCTTCGCGCCGGTGGCCGCCACCACGGCGGCATTGCCGCCGGTGTGGTCGTGGTGCTCGTGGGTGTTCAGGATCTGCGTGATCTGCCAGCCCTTGACGCGCGCCGTCGCCAGGGTCTTCTCATGGTCCAGCGGATCGATCGCGAGGGCCTCCCCGGTGTCCGGACAGGCCACCAGGTAGTTGAAATTGCGCAGCGCGTTGCCGGTCCAGATTCGCTCGACGATCATGGGCGCTCCTTTGCTGCTTCAGTTCGCCAGCGGCGCGGTGATCTCGTCGATTCGCGCCAGCACTTCCGGTGTCAGTTGGGCAATGACATCCACGGCCCCGAGGTTCTCCTGCAGCTGCGCGATCTTCGACGCCCCGGTGATCACGGTACTGACTCGGGGATTGCGGGCGGCCCAGGCAATTGCCATTTCAGGCAGCCGGCAGCCCAGCTCGGCCGCCACGCCTTCGAGTTGCGCGACCGCGGAGTTCCTGGCCGCGTCGGTCAGGCCCCTGACCAGGAAGCCCATGTTTTCCAGCGCGCCCCGGCTTCCCGCCGGCACGCCCTGGCGATACTTGCCGGTCAACAAGCCGCTGGCCAATGGACTCCAGGTGGTCAGGCCCAGACCGATGTCTTCATAGAGCCTCGCATACTCCTGTTCGACCCGCTTGCGGTGGAACAGGTTGTACTGCGGCTGCTCCATGACGGGTTTGTGCAGATGGTGCCGTTCGGCGATGTCCCACGCCGCGCGAATCTCCTGGGCGGACCACTCGCTGGTGCCCCAGTACAAGGCCTTGCCGCGGCTGATCATGTCGCTCATGGCCCAGACGGTTTCCTCGACCGGCGTTTGCGGATCGCTCCGGTGGCAGTACACCAGGTCGATGAAGTCCAGGCCCATCCGCTTGAGCGATCCGTCGATGGCCTGCATCAGGTATTTGCGATTGAGGGTGTCCTTGCGGTTGGCTGCTTGCCCGTTACGATCCAGCCCCCAGAAGAACTTCGTCGACACGACGTAGTGCAGGCGCGGCCACTTGAGCGCTTTGATCGCCTCGCCCATCAATCTTTCGCTTTCGCCTGCCGCATAGACTTCCGCGTTGTCGAAGAAGTTGATGCCCGCGTCGAACGCGGCAGCCAGCATCTCGCGCGCCGCTGCCGCGTCGACCTGGTTGTGATAAGTCACCCACGAGCCCAGGGACAGTTCACTGACCTGCAGGCCGCTGCGGCCAAGACGCCGGTACTGCATGAGACGAGTCTCTCGTTTTGTGAATGATCAGATAGGTTAGCAGGTTGAATCGCACGCGTTATGGCAGAGCTGGGAGCCTGCGCGGCAGTGCCGCGCAGGCTCCTACCCGCGGCTTTCGGGTAAACACCGAATGCAAATGCGCGCCTTCGGGGGGAATCTGCTCGCCACCGTCAGCCAAAGGAGACAGCATGACCCAAGTGGATACCAACCGCCTGCGGCGCAGGCTGGTTACAGGCGGCGCCGCGGCGATCGCGGGCGCCGGCCTGGGTTCCTTCGCGCGATCGGCGCTGGCCCAGGCAGCGACCATCGAGTTGCCGATCGTCAATGGCGGGCGCCGCCTGGTGGCGTTTCCGGAGAAGCGGCCGCTGATCGTGCTCACCTCCAGGCCGCCCCAGCTCGAAACACCGTTCGAAGTGTTCAACGAAGGCTTGATCACGCCCAACGACGCGTTTTTCGTCCGTTACCACAATGCCGCGATTCCGACGTCGATCGATAGCGACAAGCACGTGATCAGGATCGGCGGCAACGCCTGCGGCAAGCCCTTCGAGCTCACGATGGCCGAGCTGCGTTCGCAGTTCAAGCCGATCGAATACGTGGCGGTGAACCAGTGTTCGGGCAACAGCCGCGCTCTGTTCAATCCGCGCGTCACCGGCGGGCAGCTCACCAACGGCGCGATGGGCAATGCGCGCTGGCTGGGCGTGCCGCTCAAGGACATCCTGGCCCGTGCCGAACTCAAGAACACGGCGCGCCAAATCACATTCAACGGCCTGGACAACGGCGTGATGGGCGGCGGCGATTTCGTCAAGGCGCTGGACGTGCATCAAGCGCTCGACCCGGACGTCATGCTGGCTTACCAGATGAACGGCGCCGACATCCCGATGCTCAACGGTTTTCCGGTCAAGCTGGTCGTGCCCGGGTACTACGGCACCTACTGGGTCAAACACCTGTCGGAAATCGAAATCATCGACAGCGTCTTCAATGGCTTCTGGATGAACCCTGCTTACCGCGTGCCCGACAACGATTGCGCCTGCATCGAGCCGGGCACGACGCCGGCCGCCACGCGCCCGATCGGCCGCTTCACGGTGCGCTCGTTCATCACCTCGCTGGCCAACGGCGCCCAGTTGCGCGCCGGGCAGCAGGCCAGCGTGCGCGGCATCGCTTTCGACGGCGGCCAGGGCATTCGCGAAGTGGCTTACTCGACCGATGGCGGCCAGTCCTGGCGCGGCGCCAGGCTCGGTGCCGACATGGGACGCTACTCGTTCCGCGAATTCACCTTCGCCTTCACGCCGGACAAGGGCAGCCACGACCTGCGCGTGCGCGCCTGGAACCGCTCGGGCCAGAGCCAGCCCATGGAAGCGCTGTGGCAGCCGGCTGGCTATATGCGCAACGTCGTCGAGTCGGTCAAGGTCACCGCGGCGTAAAGGAGGAAGCGATGAAAACCCGGATCTTTCTCGCCACCTTCTCGGCAGTCGCGCTCGGCCTGTCGATGAATGCAGCGGCTGCCGTCAAGACCATCGAGCTGCCGCCCGACGGCGTGCAGCTCAAGCCCAGTACGCTGCCCGGTTATGCCAAGGCGCAAGCCAACTGCGTCGCCTGCCATTCCGCGGAGTACCTGCTGTACCAGCCTCCGACCGCGGCCCGTCCTTACTGGGATGCGATGGTCAAGCGTATGAAGGCGGTGTTCAAGGCGCCGATCGACGACGC
>DATNCB010000220.1:0-6520 GCA_035571715.1 Ramlibacter sp. | reverse complement strand
GTGCCCCCGATGGGCGTAAAAAGGGCCAGTTCACCGGCCCGCGGGCTGCCCTTGAGTTCGAATCCCGCCGAGAACGATTGGCTCTGGTTGTCTTCGACCTGCAGCGCCAGGCGGCCGCTCCATGGACCATTGGCGGTGTCGGTGGGGCCGGTCGTCCGGGGCGAGGTTGCGCAGCCGGCCGTCAATACCACGGCAAAGGCAAGCAGCCAGCGGGCGCACCGGGCGCGGACGCTCATGGCTTGACGTGCAGCCGGTTGAGAGTCTCCTGCAGCGTCTCGTTTTCGCTGTTGAGCAACAGGCCTTCCTTCCAGATCGACTGCGCGCGATCGCGCTGGCCCAGGCTCCAGAGCACCTCGCCCAGATGCGCGGCGATATCGGCGTCGGGCCGGGTCTTGTAGGCGGTGTTCAGGATGCGCAGTGCTTCCGCCTTGTTGCCCATGCGGAACTCGACCCAGGCGAGGCTGTCGCTGATGAAGGGGTCGTCGGGCGCGTAAGTGAGTGCCTTCTGGATGAGCTCCTTGGCTTCGGGCAGCCGCATATTGCGTTCAGCGAGCGAATAGCCCAGCGCGTTGTACGCGTTGTGGTATTCCGGTTTGGCGGCGATCACCTCGCGCAGCAGGCGCTCCATTTCAGCCAGGTTGCCCATTTTTTCAGCGAGCATGGCCTGGTCGTAGACCAGGTCCGGATCGAACGGCGGCTTGGCCGTGGCCTGCGCCAGCAGGTCGAAGGCGGCTTGGTACTGCTTGTTGTCGCGCAACAGCTGGACCTCGGCCGTGAGCTTGACGTGTGCGTCCTCGGGCGTGCGCTCAGGCAATCCGCGCAGCAACTGGCGCGCCTCGTCCATCTTGCCTTGACGCGCCAGGATCGACGCCCGGCGGTTCTGCGCGGCCACCAGATCCTGTGAGTTTTCGATGTGGTCCAGCCAGGCGCCGGCGAGCGGGTAATCCTTGCGTTTTTCGGCGATCCGCGACAGCGACAGGTAGGCCTGGGCCAAGCCCCGGTTGCGTTCCTCGCCGGTGCCCTGGCTTTGCGCCAGCTCGATGTAACGCTTGAGCGACGCCTCGGCGGCGGCGTCCTGGTTGTCCTGCAGCTGCAGCGTGCCCTGAACCAGCCAGCCTTCCGGATAGTCGGGCTTCTCGGTCGTGACTACCCGCAGCTGCTTCGTCGCCTCCGCATAACGCTGCGCATCCAGCAGCGCGCGTGCGTAGCCCATGCGCAATTCCGGCAGTGGTTTGCCTTCCATGTAACGGCGCACCACGGCTTCCGCTTGCGGCAGCTTGGGGTCCATCAATTCCAGCGCCAGCAACGCGGGACCTTCAGCGCGGGCATTGATCGCCTGGCCGCGTCGCGCCGCCTCGAGTGCCCCGGCGTTATCGTCGGCCGCGAGCCGCATCCGTCCGACCGCGGTCCAGGCCGCCGGACCGCTCGCCGGCTGCGCCAGGTATTCGCTCAGCGCCTGTTCGACCACATCGGCGGCCAGCTTCTTGTCGCTCACCCGCGAGTAGTTGCGCGGAAGCGCGGCGAGCACCGCCTCACGGTCCTTGGGATCGGCCAGGGCGAGTTCGGCCTTCAGCGGCTCGGCCGACTCGGAGACACGATTGAGCGCCACCAGAATCTGCAGCACGTAGCGGTTGGCCTCCCGCGATTTCGGGAACGCCTGCTTCCACGCCCGGGCCGCCTGGAGCGCGGCATCGCCGGAGCGGGACTGGAACGCGATGTCCACCGCGCGCTGGTACAGCTCCGGATCATTGGTGCGGCGGGCCGCGTCGAGGATCAGCGAGTAGCCCGCCGCCGGCTCCGTTCCGGTGGCGTTGATCTCGCCCAGCAGCAACTGATAGAACAGCTCGGCGTCCAGCGCCGTCTGGGGTTCGCCGGCGGGCTCCGGTTCGCCTTTGGCAGGCAACTGGGCGCACGCGGTCTGGGTCAATGCCACCAGGAGCAGCACGCCGGCTGTAAGAAGGAATCGCTTCATCCGAACCATAATAATCCAGCCCCGCCGCTATTGTCTGCCATGCCCGAATTGCCTGAAGTCGAGGTCACACGCCTGAGTCTTGCCGACCGCATCGCCGGCGCGAGAATCGAATCGGTGCGGGTGGGCAAGCCCTTGCGCTGGCCCCTGGGGCTGCAAGCCGAGCGGCTGGTCGGCCGCACCGTGAGCGGTGTGCGGCGCCGCGGCAAGTACCTCCTGGTGGACCTCGATGAAGGCCTGCTGCTGTTGCATCTGGGCATGTCCGGGAGCCTGAGTTTTGCTCCGACGGCCCCTCTGGCGGGCGCGCACGACCATTTCGACCTGGTCACCAGCCGCGGGATGCTGCGGCTGAACGACCCGCGCCGTTTCGGTGCGGTGGTCTACGCACCCGGCGAGGATTCGCCCGCGGCGGCCAAGCTGCTGGGCCGACTGGGTGTCGAGCCTCTGAGCGACGCCTTCGCGCTGGAGGCATTCCACGCCGGCCTGAAGCAGCGCCATGCGGCCGTAAAGCAGGTGCTGCTGGCCGGCGACCTGGTGGTCGGCGTGGGCAACATTTACGCCTCGGAGGCGCTGTTTCTCGCGGGCATCCGGCCAACGCTGCGCGCCTCGCGTATCAGCCGGCCGCGCGCGGAAAAGCTGCGCGCCGCGGTGCGCGATGTGCTGGCGCGAGCCGTGGCCGCGGGCGGCAGCACACTGCGCGATTTTTCGAATTCCCAGGGCGAGTCCGGCTATTTCCAGCTCCAGGCGATGGTGTACGACCGGGCGGGCGAGCCGTGCCGGATTTGCGGCACGCCCGTGAAATGCATCCGGCAGGGCCAGCGGGCGTCGTATTTCTGTCCGAATTGCCAGAAATCCTGAACGCAGTCAAGGACTTGGATGCTATATTCAAAGCCACTTCAGGGACACAGTGGGCACTTCCTTCAACGAGCAGTTCGGCCAGCATGGCACGTGGCGGCGCGAGTTCGCGTTGCGCCTGAAATTGCTGTCGCAATGGCTAAAGGACCATGACCTGCTCGATGCCGCGGTGGAGGAGCGCTTGCGCCGGCTGGAGACGCAATTGCGCTCCGAGAAAGTCATGGTGGCTTTCGTCGCCGAATTCTCGCGTGGCAAGTCGGAGCTGATCAACGCGATCTTCTTTGCCGGCTACAAGCGCCGCATCATGCCCGCGAGCGCCGGCCGCACCACGATGTGCCCGACCGAGCTGGGCTGGGACGCCGACGTGCCGCCCTGCCTGCGCCTGCTGCCGATCGAAACCCGCCTGCAGTCCCAGCCGCTGATGGAGTGGCGCGCCGTCCCGGAAAAGTGGACCCGGGTCGATCTGGACGTCCGCAATCCCGCGCAGCTCGCCACGGCTTTCGAAAAAGTCGCCGAGGTGCGCCACGTGACCCGGGACGAAGCCAGGGCGCTCGGCTTCTGGCACGACGACTCGCCCGAGAACAACCCGATGGTGAATTCGGAAGGGAGCGTGGAAGTGCCCCGGTGGCGCCACGCCCTGATCAACATCGCCCATCCGCTGCTCAAGCAGGGGCTCGTGATCCTGGACACGCCGGGCCTGAACGCCATCGGCGCCGAGCCCGAGTTGACCGTGAACCTGATCCCGCAGGCCCATGCGGTGGTCTTCATGCTGGCAGCCGATACCGGCGTGACCAAGTCCGATCTTTCGATCTGGCGCGAGCACCTGGTGACCGAAGCCGACAACACCGATTCGCGCCTGGTCGTTCTCAACAAGATAGACACGATGTGGGATTCGCTGAGCACGCCGGCGCAGGTACAAGGCCAGATCGACCGGCAGCGCGCGACCTCCGCCGAAATTCTCGGCCTGCCCAAGGAGCAGGTGATTCCCGTTTCGGCCCAAAAGGGCCTCGTCGCCAAGATCAATGGCGACAGCGCGCTGCTTCAGGCCAGCCAGCTGCTGGTACTCGAGCGCGCCCTGGCCCAGGGCGTCATGGGCCAGCGCCAGAAAATCCTGCGCTCCGCGGTGGCCGGCGGCATCACCGAGCTGCACGCGGAAGCCGGCCGTTCGCTCAATATCCGCCGGCGCGACCTGGCCGAGCAGATGCTTGAACTGAGGGGACTGCGCGGCAAGAACACTTCCGTCATCAACCACATGCGCTCGCGCATCCAGCAGGAGCAGGACGAGTTCGACGTGAGCGGCGCAAAGATCCACGCCGTGCGGTCGGTCCACCTGAAGCTGCTGCGGGATGTGTTCGACCTGCTGGGCACTGCCACGCTCAAAACCGAGATGAGCGAACTGACCAAGGCGCTGCGCCAGCCCGGCATCAAGCTGGGCGTGAAAAAAGCTTACTCACAGACCTTCGATCGGCTGCGCAAAGGTTTGCGCACCGCCCAGGCGACCAGTGCCGAGATCCAGACGATGCTGACCGGGACCTTCCGCCAGCTCAATGCCGAATACGGCTTCTCGCTGCAGGCGCCGCGCGAACCGGATCTGGCCCGGTACGAGCGCGACCTGGACCTGGTGGAGCGCAGCCACAACCAATATATGGGCGTGGCCAATACGTTCCGGCTGTCGCAGCCCGAGTTCGCCGACCGGCTGGTGCGCGCACTCGCGACACGCCTGCGCGTGGTCTACGAATCGGCGCTGGGCGAAGTGGAACTGTGGAACAAGTCGGCAGCGGCCCAGCTCGATGCACAGCTGCGCGAGAGACGCCGCAACTTCGGGCGCCGCATCGAAGCGATCGAGCGAATCCAGCAGGCCGCCACCGGGCTGGACGACCGCATCGGCGAGATCGAGGCGCAGGAGGAAGTGCTGGACCAGCTCGATGCCAAGCTCACCGAGCTGACGGATCATCTGGTCAAACCGCTCGACAGCGCCGCCGCCGAACTCGCCGAGCCCCTCCTGCAGAGGGCATGACTTTCGCTGGCCGCATCGTGCGGTGGCAGCGCGCGCATGGCCGCAACGGCCTGCCCTGGCAGAACACGCGCGATCCCTACCGCGTGTGGCTTTCCGAAATCATGCTGCAGCAGACGCAGGTAGCGACGGTGCTCGACTACTACGCACGTTTCATCGCGCGCTTTCCCGATGTGAAGGCGCTCGCCGCGGCCGAACTGGACGAGGTACTCGCGCTGTGGAGCGGGCTGGGCTACTACAGCCGCGCGCGCCATCTGCACCGCTGCGCCCGTGAAGTCGTGGCGCTGCATGGCGGCGAATTTCCAGGCACTGCGCAGGCGCTACAAACACTGCCGGGGATCGGCCGCTCGACCGCCGCCGCGATCGCGTCGTTTTGCTTCGGCGAACGCATCGCCATCCTGGACGGCAACGTCAAGCGCGTGCTCACGCGCGTGCTGGGTTTTGGCGAGGACCTCGCGGTCAGCGCCAACGAGCGCTTGTTGTGGGACAAGGCGCAAGCGTTGCTGCCGCAGCGTTCGGTTCGCGAATCCATGCCGCGCTATACCCAGGGCCTGATGGATCTGGGCGCGACCGTTTGCCTGGCGCGCAACCCCAGCTGCCTGCTCTGTCCGGTGCGCGAACTGTGCGTCGCCTGCGGCGAAGGCGCGCCCGAAGACTATCCGGTCAAAACCAGAACGCTCAAGCGCAGCGCGCAGGCGCTGTGGCTGCTGCGAGCGCAGGCACGCGACGGTTCGGTGTGGCTCGAGAAAAGGCCGGCCACGGGAATCTGGGGCGGCCTGCATTGCCTGCCGGTGTTCGAAAGCCGCGATGCTCTGGAGGCCGCGCTGCCGAAGCAATCACGGCTCCGTCTGCAAGACGAGGCGCCGTTCCTGCACGTGCTGACGCACAAGGATCTGCACCTGCATCCCGTGGTGGCGCGGCTGTCGCCGGCTGCCTTGCGCGGCAGGGAAGGGGCCTGGTTCACAAATAACGATTGGCCGCAGCTGGGGTTGCCGGCGCCGATTCGTCGGCTGCTGGCGGCTAACCCGGCGCCAGCTCCCGGTGCCGCTTCAGCGTGATCCAGCGTTGGCCGAAAGACTCGGCTAGTCTTTCCACCAGGAACACCGAGCGGTGCTGTCCGCCCGTGCATCCGATGGCCACCGTGACGTAGCTGCGGTGGTCTCGCGCCAGCGGCTCGAGCCAGTGGTTCAGGAAATGCTCGATGTGGCTGTACATCTGCTCCACGTCGGCGTGCTGCGTGAGGAATGCGATGACAGGCGCGTCGCGGCCGGTCAGGTCGCGCAGCGCGGGTTCGTAGTGCGGGTTCGGCAGCATGCGTACGTCGAACACGAAATCCGCATCGACCGGGATGCCGCGCTTGAACGCGAACGACTCGAACACCAGCGTGAGCTGGCTGATCGGCGCGGACAGCAGCGATTTGACGTGGGCCTGCAACTGCGATGGCCGGATCATGCTGGTATCGATCACGTGGGCCTGCTCGCGCAGATCGGCCAGCAGCTCACGCTCGAGTTCGATCGCGTCGACCAGCGCACGCTGCCGGTCGTGCGCCACATTGCTGGCCTGCGCGCCGGGCTGGTTGCTCGACAGCGGATGCCGCCGCCGCGTTTCCGAAAAACGCCGCACCAGCGTGTCGGTGGTCGCGTCCAGGAACAGCGGCCGCACCAGCACGCCCTGCCGCTGCA
>DATNCB010000219.1:0-1971 GCA_035571715.1 Ramlibacter sp. | reverse complement strand
CGCGAACACCTCGATCTTGATGCGCACCACGTCCAGGCCCATCGCCTCGGCGCACTGGTCGTCTTCGCGCAGCGAGCGCAGCGCGTTGCCGTAGTAGGAATGCGTGAGCCGGTGGATGACGTACACGGTCATCGCGAGCGCTAGCGCGACGGCGAAATAGTTGGTGATGTCGCCGCCCGCGACCAGACCCGGCACGGCGATGCTGGGAATGGCGGAAATGCCCATCGGCCCGCGCGTGAAGCTGACCCAGTTCAGCAGCGTCAGATGAATGATCTCGCCCACGCCGAGCGTTGCCACGGCGAAGTAGATGCCGACCAGGCGCATCGTCGGCAACGCGAGCAGCACGCCTGCCACAGTCGCGGCCGCGCCCGCCGCCGGGACGGTGAGGTAGAACGGCCAGTGCCAGGCCTGCGCTATGAGCGCGGCGGTATAGGCCCCGATGCCGTAGAAGCCGGCGTGGCCGATCGACAGCAGGCCGGTGGTGCCGGTGATCAGGTTGGCGCTCAGGGCCAGGATGGCGAATACGCCGATGGTGGTGGCGACGCGAAACCAGTAGCCGCCGCCGATCCAGTAGAGCAGCGCGGGCACCAGGGCCAACAGGACGAGCAACAGGCCGATGACGATCAGGCGCGCCTTCATACGCGCTCGCGGCCGCCGCCGAAGATGCCGGTGGGGAAGAACACCAGCGTCACGACCAGGAACAGATAGGCGACCAGGTCGCCCCAGCCTTGGGCGAAATAGTTGGTGGTCAGCGCCTCCGCGACACCCAGGATCAGCGCGCAGACCACCGCCCCGGTGATCGAGCTCAAGCCGCCCATCACCATCGCCACGAAGGCCTTGATGCCGGGCACGAAGCCCATCGCCGGAAAGATCGCGCCCTGGTATAGCCCGACCACCACGCCGGCGGCGGCGCCCAGCATCGACCCGATGACGAAGGTGGCGACGATGGTCTGCTCGGTGTTGATGCCCACGTACAGGGCGCCCATCGAGTTATTCGCCACCGCGCGGATGGAACGCCCGATGTGCGTGCGCAGCAACAGGTATTGCAGCGCCAGCAGCATCACCAGCGACAGCCCGAAGATCAGGAACTGGCCGCTGGCAAACGAGATCGGCCCGATCTCGATTGGCTGGATCAGCAGGTACTGCTGCGGGATGATCTGCATGTTGGAGCCGAAGATCTTTTCCATCACCTCGCGTGCCACGATCGATATCGCCAGCGACGACAGCAGCGTCGCTTCGCGCATCGCCTTCGATTTCAACGAGGCCTCGTCGCGAAAGCGGCGGAACGGCCTGAAGGCGATGCGCTCGAGCGCCAGGCCGGTGAAGGCGCCGACGGCAAGCACCACGAGCACGACCGCGAACAGCGGCGGGGCGAAGCTGGTGATCAGCAGCAGCCCAGCATAGGCGCCGATCATGTAGACCTCGCCGTGGGCGAAGTTCACAACGTTGAGCACGCCGAAGATCAGCGTGAAGCCGATCGCCATCAGCGCGTACACCATGCCGATGGACAGGCCGTTGACCAGCTGCTGGAAGAAGAAGGCGTCGAAGACGTCGAACATGGCTACTCGCTAGGCTGACGCGACAAGCCGCAGGAAGGCGGCGCGGTCGGATTGCAGACCGCGGCGCGGACCCTGCGGCTGGCGCAGGCGAGGTTCAGCGAAGAACCTTGAACTTGCCGTCGACGATTTCCATGCGCGTGAGGGTCTTGGACGGCTCGCGCGTCTTCGGATCGAACGTGGTGTCCCCGGTCACGCCGGCGAAGTTGCGGGTGCCGGCCAGCGCATCGCGCACCTTCTGGCGGGTCGGGTTCGGGCCGGCGTTGACGATCGCGTTCAGCATGATGTTGGTGGCGTCATAAGCTTGCGCCGCGAACATGCTGGGCTCCGAGCTGTAGCGGGCGCGGTAGCCTTCGACGAACGATTTCACCTTGGGATCCGGATTGTCGGCAACGAAAGTGGTCGGCAGGAACAC
>DATNCB010000218.1:0-5621 GCA_035571715.1 Ramlibacter sp. | reverse complement strand
GTCGGCAACAGCGCGAGGCGCCGCTGCTCGCTCGCCCCGCTGGGTTGCCAGCCCTCTTTGAGCTGCACCTCGGCCAAGCCGTCGAGGAGCTCGTCGACAGCCCGGGGATCCCGGACCGACTGGTTGCACAGCAGCACCATGTCGCAACCCGCGTTCAGCGCCGCGATGGCGGCTTGCGTGTAGCTAACCTGGCGACCCTCGATCAGGCGCGCGCCTGCCATGCTGAGATCGTCGCTGAAGATGGCGCCCCCGAAACCCAGCTGCCGACGCAGGATGTCATCGAGCCACCGGCTCGAAAAACCCGCTGGCCGCGCATCGACCTCGGGGTAAACGACGTGAGCCGGCATCACGCTGGACAGTGAGGTGTTGAGCCATTGGTAAGGAGCCGCGTCGTCGGCCAGGATCGCCTTGAGAGTGCGCCTGTCGACCGGGATTTCGGTGTGCGAATCCGCGCTGACGAAACCATGCCCCGGAAAGTGCTTGCCGCAATTGGCCATGCCGGCGCGCAGCAGTCCATGCATCAGGCTCTTCGCCAGCAGCGCCACCACCCGGGGGTCGCGATGGAAGGACCGGTCGCCGATCACGCCGCTTTCACCCCAGTCGAGGTCGAGCACGGGCGTGAAGCTGAAGTCCACGCCGCAGGCGCGCAATTCGGCGCCCAGCACATAGCCCACGGCCGTCGCGGCGTTGGTGGCAGCCATCGCGCCTGCGCCGCCGCCCTGCCCTTGGTCGTTCATCCACAGCTCGCCGAGCGAGCGCATCGACGGCAGATGGGTGAAACCGCCGGTGCGAAAACGCTGCACGCGGCCGCCCTCATGATCCACGCAGATCAAGAGGTCCTGCCGCACCGACTTGATCTCGCCACACAGCGCGGCAAGCTGATCGCGGTGCTGCCAATTGCGGCCGAACAGGATGATTCCTCCCGTCATGGGATGCGCCAAGCGGCGCCGGTCCACATCAGTCAGGGCCAGCCCGGCAACGTCAAGGACCAGCGGTGCGTGTTCGCTCATTGCGCAGCTTTCTTCTCGACCACCACGAAGCTCGCCGCGTAGTCGCTTTCGTCCGTGACGGTCACGTGCGCGGCGAGCCCCTGCGCCTCGAACCAGTCCTTGAGCCCGCCGTGCAGGATGATGACCGGCTTGCCGCTCGGCAGGTTCGCGATTTCGCACAGTCGCCAGGTCATCGGCATGCGAAGCCCCAGTCCGGCCGCCTTGCTGAACGCCTCCTTGGCCGAAAAGCGCGTCGCCAGATAGCGCAGGCCGCGCTCCGGCCAGCGCGCGCTGCGCGATTTCCACACCTGCATTTCAGCGTCGCTAAGCACCTTGCGCGCGAAACGTTCGCCGTGCCGCTGCAGCGACGCGCGGATCCGGCGCACGTCGCAGATGTCCGTTCCAATGCCGTAGATCATGGGCCGGCAGCAGCTTCGGCGGCACGCGCGATGCAGGCGAGATAGGCCTTCACCGTCGCCGCGTAACCGAGTTCCAGCGCGTCTGCGATCAACGCGTGGCCGATCGAGACCTCGCGCACGCCAGGCACTGCGCGCAGAAAATCGGCGAGGTTCTCCCGGCTGAGGTCATGGCCGGCGTTGACCTCCAGGCCCGCCGCCTGGGCTGCCCGCGCCGCTTCGGCAAAGCCGCGCAGTACTTCGTCCTGGCGGGCCGTGCCCCAGGCGCTCGCGTAGCTTTCGGTGTAGAGCTCCACCCGGTGGGCGCCGACCGCCGCGGCCTGCACCATCGCTTGCGGCAGCGGATCCATGAACAGGCTCACGCGCACACCGAGCGCGCGGGCCTGGGCAATAACGGGCCTGAGACGTTCGCTGTCGGCCGGCAAGTTCCAGCCGTGGTCGCTGGTGAACTGGCCCTCGCTGTCAGGCACCAGCGTGCATTGATCGGGCCGCAATTCACGCACGAAATCCATCAGGTTGTGGAACGGATTGCCCTCGATGTTGAATTCGGCGCCGGGCCATGATTGCAGCAACCGGCGCAGCACGCGCACGTCATCCGCCCGGATATGCCGCTCATCGGGCCGCGGATGCACCGTAATGCCGTTGGCGCCGGCCTCCAGGCAAAGTCTTGCCGCGCGTTCGACGCTGGGGATACCCAGGTGGCGCGTGTTGCGCACGAGGGCCACCTTGTTGAGGTTCACCGAAAGAGCCGTGAGGGGCATGGTCATAGGGCCTGCAGGTCGATCATCAGCTGGCGGGTGCGCAGCGTCGAGACGCCGCAATGGTAGTTCAGGAGCGTGCGCAGCTGCGGCTTGAGTTCGGCCGCGGCGCCCGCGCACTCGCGCAGCGTGGCCGAAAACGGCGCGCTCTCATCCAGCGCGCGCTGCAGGCCCAGCCATTGGCTGCCGCCCAGACTGGCCCGGCCGTCGCCGTCGGCAGCCCGGACCAAGCCCCCCTCGGGTACCAGGCTGTAACGCTCTCGGGCAGCGAGGGGGGCCAGCGTCAGCGTTTGCAAGTCCAGCACGGGCAGCAGCCCGATCTCGCGCAGCAGTACCAGCTCGAACGCGCGCAACGCCGGCTCGAGTGCCTCGCCGTGCTCGGACGCCAGCACCTGGACGGCGCAGGCATAGGCGTCGAACAGACCGGAATGTGGATCGTCGCGCGCCAGCAGCCGCAGCACGAGCTCGTTGAGGTAATAGCCCGACAGCAAGCTCTCTCCCGTTGGCATCACTTGGCCCCCCACCCACTCGGCGCCCTTGAGAGTGCGGATCTCCGCATCGCCGCCGAAGGCCAGGCGCAGCGGCTGCAGCGGGAGCAGGATCGGACGGAAACTGGAGCTGGGTTTCTTGGCGCCCCTGGCGACCAGGGCCACGCGACCGTAATGCCGCGTGAAGACTTCCAGAATCAGGCTGGACTCGCTCCAGTCGTAGCGGTGCAGGACAAAGGCAGGCTCGTCGGAGGTTCGTTGGACCATGGCGTCGATTCAACGAGGATACCGGCCGGCGGTCCGAATCCCGAGCTCACTCGTAGCCGAAGCTTCGCACTCGCGCTTCATCGTCCGCCCAGCCACTGCGCACCTTCACCCAGAGTTCCAGGAACACCTTGCAGTCCATCAGTTTTTCCAGCTCCTGGCGCGCTTCCGTACCGATGCGTTTGAGGCGCTCACCTTTGTCACCGATCACCATCGCCTTGTGGCCCTCGCGTTCGACCACGATCGTTGCCGCGATCCTGACCATGCGGCCGTGCTTTGGACTGGGTTCTTCCTCGAACTTGTCGACCACGACTGTCGAGGTGTAGGGCAATTCGTCGCCGGTGAACCGAAACAGTTTTTCGCGCACGGTCTCGGCGGCCAGGAATTTTTCGGTGCGGTCCGTGAGCTCGTCCGGACCGTACCACCAGGCCTGCTGGGGCAGGTATTTCTCGCATATCGCGAACAGGCGCTCGACATCCTTCGCGTTCTTGGCCGACATCGGCACGAACTCGGTGAAATCGTGGCGCTCCTGCATATCGCGCAGCCAGGGCGCGAGGTCGCCGCGGCGATGGACCTGGTCTAGCTTGTTGGCTACGAGCAGCGCCGGCACACCGGGCTTGAGCAGCGCCAGAACCTTGGCGTCGGCCAGCGTGAACTTGCCGGCCTCCACGACGAACAACACAAGATCGACGTCGCCGATCGCTCCAACCACTGTCTTGTTGAGCGAACGGTTCAGCGCGGTGGCGTGCCGGGTCTGGAAGCCTGGCGTGTCGACGAAGACGAACTGCGTCGCACCGATGGTGCGGATGCCGGTAATCCGGTGCCTGGTCGTCTGCGCCTTGCGCGATGTAATGCTGATCTTCTGGCCCACCAGCGCGTTCAGCAATGTCGATTTGCCCACGTTGGGCTTGCCGACGATCGCTATAGCGCCGCAGCGCTGCGGTGCCGCTTCCATCATTTTCCCCTGGCCTTGAGCGCCAGCAGCATCGCGGCGGCCGCCGCCTGCTCCCCGGCACGGCGCGAGGCGCCGATTCCGCGCTCCACCGCATCCAGCTCGGGAATCTCGCACTCCACGTCGAACGTCTGCTTGTGGGCGGCACCCAGTGTCGCGGCAACCCGGTACACCGGCAGCTTCATCTTGCGGCCTTGCAGCCATTCCTGGAGCTCGGTCTTCGGGTCCTTGGCCGTAGCGGCCATGTTGGGATTGATTTCCACATCGTTGAACAAGCGCCGCACCAGCGCTTCGGCCGCGGCGTAGCCGGCGTCGAGATAGACGGCGCCGATCACCGCCTCCAACGCGTCGGCCAGGATCGAGGGACGACGGCTGCCGCCGGAACGCATTTCACCTTCGCCCAGCCGGATGAGTTCAGGCAGCCCCAGGGTAACGGCGAGCTGGTGGAGAGGTTCCTGCTTCACCATCGTTGCGCGCACCTTGGTCAGGTCGCCCTCGGGGAGGGCGTACAGACGCTCGTACAGCAGGGCGGACACCGCCAGATTGAGGACTGAGTCGCCCAGGAATTCCAACCGTTCGTTATGGTCGGCCGAGAAACTGCGATGCGTCAGCGCCCGCGCCAGCAGCTGCCAGTCGCCGAACTGGTGCTGCAAGCGTGCTTGCAGTGCCAAGAGCCGTCCATCCACGCCCGCGCTGTCCACGCTACTTCGACTGTCCGGCGTATTTCAGCAGCAGGAAGGCGGGACCGAACATGTGGATTTCCCTGTTGTAGGCGAACTTCACCACCACCTTGTCGCCGTTCTTGGAAATGTCGAGGTCTTTGCCGTTGATCGATTTGATGTCGTCGATATCCGCCGCTTTATCGAAGATTTGCCTCACTTCGGCCACCGTGTTTCCGCCCGAGGCCTTCTGAACGGCCTTGAGGATCGCCTGGTATTCGACCACCGTCGGGAACGCTTGCGCGCCCAGGACTGCCAGGCACGCGAGCACGCCCACGAAGAACAGCAGCCCGATGAAGGAAATGCCGAGCTGCCGTGACTTGAATCCAAGCTTCATGTGTCAATCCTTCGCTGCAAGACCGGTCCTATTCAAATGACCCGATCCGCTTGAAATTGCCGAAATTCATCCAGATGAAAAATGCCTTGCCCACGATGTTGCGGTCGGGAACAAAGCCCCAGTAGCGAGAATCCAGCGAATTATCGCGGTTGTCGCCCATCATGAAATAGTGCCCCTCCGGGACCTTGCAGACGACGCCTTCGACGCTATACCGGCAATTCTGCTTGTACTGGAAGTCGTCGGCGCCCGGAATGAACGCCGGACGGTTGTCGTCGTTGAGGATGCGGTGATGCCGCCCGCCAAGCACCTCTTCGAACTGCTTGAAGTAAAGCATCGCGTCCTCGTCGAAGAAGTCCGACAGGGGCTGCTTGGACACCGGCTGCCCATTGACCGTCAGTTTTTTGTTGAGGTACGCGACTTCGTCTCCCGGGACCCCGACGACACGCTTGATGTAGTCCAGGCTGGGCTTGGGCGGATACCTGAACACCATGACGTCGCCGCGCTGCGGAGTGTGCCCCTCGGTCAGCTTGGTATTGATGACGGGCAGCCGCACGCCGTAGGTGAACTTGTTCACCAGGATCAGGTCGCCCACGAGCAGCGTCGGGATCATGGAACCGGACGGAATCTTGAACGGCTCGAACAGGAACGAGCGCAGCACGAACACCGCCAGGATCACCGGGAACAGGCCGGCCGTCCAG
>DATNCB010000217.1:0-1797 GCA_035571715.1 Ramlibacter sp. | reverse complement strand
CGCGCTTCGGACATGAAGCGATCGATGCCCAGGATCAGCGCCAGGCCCGCCACCGGCACATGACCCACCGCCGACAGCGTGGCGGCGAGCACGATGAAGCCGCTGCCCGTGATGCCAGCCGCGCCCTTCGAAGTGAGCAACAGCACAGCCAGCAGCGTCAGCTCCTGCGTCAATGTCATCGGCGTGTTGGTGGCCTGGGCGATGAACACGGCCGCCATGGTCAGGTAGATGGAAGTCCCATCGAGGTTGAACGAATAGCCGGTGGGGATCACCAGACCCACGGTCGTCTTCTTCGCGCCCAGGTTCTCCATCTTCTCCATCATGCGCGGGAGCACCGACTCGGAGGACGAAGTGCCCAGCACGATCAGCAGTTCTTCCTTGATGTACTTGATGAATTTCCAGATCGAAAACCCATGCAAGCGGGCGATCGTGCCCAGTACGATGAAGATGAACAGCAGGCAGGTCAGATAGAACGCCCCCATCAGTTTGCCCAGCGAGAACAGGCTGCCCAGGCCGTATTTGCCGATGGTGAAGGCCATGGCGCCGAACGCACCGATCGGAGCGAGCTTCATGATGTAGCCGACGATGATGAACAGCACGTGCGAGCCTTTTTCGATGACGTCGAAGACCAGCGTGCCGCGGCCGCCGAAGCGGTGCAGCGCAAAACCAAACAGCACCGCGATCAGCAACACCTGCAGGATCTCGCCCTTGGCAAACGAGTCCACGAGGGTCGTCGGGATGATGCCCAGCAGGAAGTCCACGGTCGTGCCCATCTTGCCGGGGCCGGTGTAGGCGGCGATGCCCTTGGTGTCCAGCGTGGAGACATCGACGTTCATCCCGGAGCCGGGCTGGATCACGTTGACCAGGACCAGGCCGATCACCAGGGCGAAGCTGCTCACGATCTCGAAATAGAGCAGGGCCAGGCCGCCGGTCTTGCCCACCTTCTTCATGTCTTCCATGCCGGCGATGCCGACGACCACCGTGCAAAAGATGATCGGCGCAATCATCATCTTGATCAGCTTGATGAAGCCGTCGCCGAGCGGTTTCATTTCGGCGCCCAGCGCCGGGTAGAAGTGGCCCAAGAGAACGCCGATGACCACGGCTGTGATGACCTGGGCGTAAAGCGACCGGTAGATAGGCAGCTTGCGCGGCGCAACAGCAGACGAGATGACGGCCATGTTTGACTCCTGAATGAAATGGCGCTGGGAATGAATTACTTTAAAGCCGTAATTCCATAGCGCTATTGTGGGAACCCGCAATATGCGATTCGGCGTACGCCATGTGTCGTATTTCCTGGCAGAGCTGCCAAACCCAGAATCAGGTCGTCCACATCAGGAGCCCGCAAGGCGACGGTGGGGCCAATCAGGGAATTGTTCAGCTCACGGTTTTCACACTTCGCAAGGAGCATCACACATGCAACGTCGATTCACCCTCAAGGCGCTCACCGCCGCCGTGGCACTGGCCAGCCTTTCCACGCTGCCCGCCCACGCCGCCGACACCATCAAGGTCGGCATCCTGCACAGCCTGTCGGGCACCATGGCCATCTCCGAAACCGTGCTCAAGGACACGGTGCTGATGGCCATCGATGAGATCAACGCCAAGGGCGGCGTGCTGGGCAAGCAGCTCGAACCGGTAGTCGTGGACCCGGCCTCCAACTGGCCGCTGTTCGCCGAGAAGACCAAGCAACTGCTCACGCAGGACAAGGTCGCCGTGATCTTCGGCTGCTGGACTTCGGTGTCGCGCAAGTCGGTGCTGCCGGTGGTGGAGGAACTCAATGGCCTGCTGTTCTACCCGGTG
>DATNCB010000216.1:0-4325 GCA_035571715.1 Ramlibacter sp. | reverse complement strand
GCCTTCGGCGCGCAGGATCTCGATCGCGCGCATGCCGATGCGCAGGTGCTGGTCGACCCGTTCGCGGTAGAACTGGTTGGCCATGCCGGGCAGCTTGATCTCGCCGTGCAGCGGCTTGTCGCTCACGCACAGCAGCGTGCCATAGGGCACGCGGAAACGAAAACCGTTGGCCGCGATGGTGGCGCTTTCCATGTCCAGCGCCACGGCGCGACTCTGGCTGAATCGCCGCTGCGGCATGTTGCCGGGCAGCAGTTCCCAGTTGCGGTTGTCGGTGCTGGCGACGGTGCCCGTGCGCATGATCCGCTTGAGTTGCGCGCCGGTGCACTGCGTGACGTCGGCCACGGCCTGCTCCAGCGCGAGCTGGATTTCGGCCAGCGCCGGGATCGGCACCCACAGCGGTAATTCCTCGTCCAGCACGTGGTCCTCGCGCACGTAGGCGTGGGCCAGCACATAGTCGCCCAGCTGCTGGCTGTTGCGCAAGCCCGCGCAGTGCCCCAGCATCATCCAGGCGTGCGGCCGCAGCACGGCGACATGGTCGGTGATGGTCTTGGCATTGGCCGGGCCCACGCCGATATTGATCATCGTGATGCCACTGTGATTGGCGCGCGTGAGGTGATAGGCCGGCATTTGCGGCAGCCTGGCGGGCGCGGCGCCCAGAGCATCGCCGGCCTCCGTGGCCAGCCCGGCGCGCCGCGAGACTACGTTCCCCGGCTCGACGAAGCCGGTGTAGTCGCTGCGCGGGTCGGCCATCTCCTCGTGCCCGAGCCGCACGAATTCGTCGATGTAGAACTGGTAGTTGGTGAACAGCACGAAGTTCTGGAACCAGTCCGGCGCCGTTCCGGTGTAGTGGCGCAGGCGGTGCAGCGAATAGTCCACGCGCGCGGCGGTGAACAGCGCCAGCGGCTGCGCCTCGCCGGGCCGCGCTTCCCAGGTGCCGTTGGCGATCCCGTCGTCCATTGCGCCCAGATCGGGCAGGTCGAACACGTCGCGCATCAGCAGGCGCCGCTCCGGACTCAAGGAGCCTTCGATGTGATCGTTCTCCGCAAACGAGAAGTGGATCGGGATCGCATGTGTACTAGTGCCCACTTCCAGCTCGACATTGTGGTTTTGCCGCAGCAGCCGGAACTGCTCCAGGTAGTAGCTGCTGTACAAGTCAGGCCGCGTCAGGGTCGTCTCGAAGCGGCCGGCGCCCGCGACGAAGCCATAGCTAAGCCCCAGATTTTCCAGCGCAGCCTGCCGCACCACGGTGTCCGTATGGATTCGAACGAAGGGATAGCAGGCGCGTACATGGCCGCTCAGGGTTTCCCCCGCCACGAATCGCTGCATGGCATCGCGCAAATGGTTGATCTGCTGCGAGTAAATGGCCCGGACCTGGGCTAACGCGCTCTCCGGATCGGTATGACGCGTGGGCGCGATGAAAGGCGGCATATAGGGCATGAAAGCTATTGTGCAACGCGTAGCGCTGCCCTTGCCCGCGCCTGCCTCTGCGTGAGAAGCCGTCCTACATCGTGTAACGAAACCCCCTGACGTTACAAACGCCGCTGTGCTGCCAAAGTGAGTCCACAGCGAACCGCGGATTTAACTTGCACAGGAGTTGAGCGAATGAGAACAGCAACAGCGACAGCCCCCGACAATCCTTTCGCCCTGATGACGGACCCCGGGCGAGTGCGCCAGATGATCGACAGTTCCGAGTCGCTTAGTCGACTGAGCCAACGCAAATGCCATCCGTTGGACAAAGCCGTGATCCGCAGCGCCAGCGCCGAACTGGCGGCCTACGATGCCAAGATCGACCGCACGACGATCTACCTGCCGCCCGACGAAGACAAGTCCTCCAACCTGGTGCGCTCGTTTCCGGAACCGATGAATTGACTCAACCCCCGCGGCCGTAACCATGGCCGCGCCCGCGGCCCTCCTCATCGCCCTGTGAGCGGCGCTCCTCGCGCGACTCCTGGGCCGGGCGGCCGCGCTCGCGTGCTTCGCCGCGCTGCGGCGGTGCGGCCTGGACGGCCGCCGGTCCCGTCATCTGTTGCTGTTGCTGTTGCTGCACTGCCCGCTGTTGCTGCTGGATCGCGTGCTGCTGCTGCTGTTCCTGCTGATGCTGGCGCCGTTCCTGCACGGCCTGCTGCTGGCGCAACGCGTGCTCGCGCTGGAGTTGTGCCTGTTGCGCTCGCCGCTGTTCGTCCAGTTGCCGCTGCGCCTGCTGCGGCTGCTCACGCTGGACCCGCTCCTGCTGCACCGGCTGGTCGCGCCGCGCGCGCTCCTGCTGCTGCAGCTGTAGTGGCTGCGCCGTTTGGCGGCGCTGCTCGTCGCGGGCCCGCTGATCTTCCTGACGAAGCTGTGGTGGCCGCACGATCGGCCCTGCACTCTGGGCCGGCGGCCTGGGCTGCCCCACGACGACTCCCGGAACCTGGGCCGGTGGCTGGGTGTGAGCGCGCGGGCCTGCGATCCGGCGAGGCTCGGGCATCGCCGGCGGCGTGGCAAGCGGGGCGCGCGCGACTTCGGCTGGGTTCACGCGCGTCCAGTGGCTGTGCACCGGAGCGCCGCGGCTGAAGTCTTCGACCCGCATCGCCGTCAGCGCATCGACCCGCCCGCGGTGGACATGGGCAGTATCGAACGCGTTGTTGTTCACGACGATATTGCGATTCACATTGCGCACGTAGAGCGGGCTGGTGCGATAGGTCGGCCGCCAGGCTTCGCCCGGCGCCAGCGGGTACCACGCGATGCCGGGGCTCGAACGGATCGACAGGTTCCAGTTTGACCTGTTGCCGCCGCCGACGAACGCCACCAACGCCGGCGAATAGACCGGTCGCGGCCCGATTCGCCCCGGCACCCAGCACCAACGCGAACCGATGACCGCCCAACGGCCGTAGTGGAACGGCGCAAAACCCCAGGGCGCGTCGTCGATCCAGGTCCAGCCCCACGGTGCAATCGATTCCCAGTGGCCGTAGCGATAGGGCGCCCAGTCGGCCACCGTCACGCGCGGGTACCAGATCGCGCCGTAGCTGGGGTCTTGCGCCCAGCTGCCGTATGCGTCCAGCTGCTGGTAGCCGACGACTTCGCGTGGCACGTAGCGCGCCGCCATCGACTGGTCCTCCATGCGGTTGCGGTCGGCGGCCCAGCGGTCGAAGCCGTCCTCCACTGGCGAGGCCTGCACCTCTACCCGCTCTAGATTGCGGCCGGCAAATGCGATCTGCTGGCCCGCCTGCAATTGCTGCGCTTCGCCGCTGGCCCCGTACACCAGAGCGATGCCGCTGCGCACCGTCACGCGAGTGGCGCCACGCGCCGGATCCACATCGATGCGGTAGTCGCCCGGCTGCGATGCGCGGAATGCCAGCTGCGGCGTGTCGAGCTCGAAATTCTCGCCGGCCGTCAACTCGCGCACGCGCGCGTTGACCGTGCCCTCGTTCAGGCTGGCCTGGAACACCCGGTCGTCCAGGGCGGTGAGGTCCAGAAAGGTTTCGCCGTCGACATGCAGGGCAGCCGAGCCCAGGTGCACTTCGGCGCGCGAGCCGTGATCGGTCCACAAGCGGTCGCCTCGGGTCAGCGGACGGTTGAGCACGGCGTCGGTCCACTCGGTGTCGCCGGCCGGCGCCAACACGACCGATCCTTCGATGTGGCTCAAGCTTGCGACCCGCGCCGGCGGGTCAGTCTGCGCCATGGCGCCGGCGCCGGCAAAAACGAGGAGCAGCAGCGGCAGCAGGCGCCCCAGGAAAACGCGAAATACCGGGTGGTTCGTAGTCATCACAGCCTCCATACGGTAAGAACGCGCGAGCCGCCTCAAGTGCAGCAAAGGCCGTGTAAAGCGGCCCGCTGGCGCGGCGTTTTCTGTAATCGCGTGTAAGCGCTGCGCCATTGGCGGGACGGCACAGCGCCATCGCCTTTCAGCTGGTGCGGCCCGGACTCAGAATCGGGATTCCGCGTTGCCAGACCTCCGGCGGCGCCGCACGCCGATCATCGCGCAGGTCGGGCCGCTGGCGTACCCGCTCGCGCTGCTGGCGTTCCCACAGCTGCTGATCGCGGCGCTGCTGATCGGCCAGCGCCTGCTGCTGGCGTTGCAGTGTTTCGCGCTGGGCCTGCTCGCGCTCCTGCGCCTCGCGGCGCGCCTGCTCTTCGCGCCGGACACGCTGCTCGCGCAGGACTTCCGCATCGTGATCGGCGGTGCGGCGCGCTTGCTCCACCCGCTGGGCATGGGACTCGCGGCGCAGCTGTTCATCGCGCCGGGCCTGGGCCTCGCTGCGCTCCTTTTGCGCCCGGCGCGCCTGCGCCTCGCGCCGCGACTGCTCGGCCCGCGCCAGCTGTTCGCGTTTGCTTTGCTGCTCGCGCCT
>DATNCB010000215.1:0-8017 GCA_035571715.1 Ramlibacter sp. | reverse complement strand
CAAAGCGTGATCCTGATCCATCGCCGGGACAGCTTCAAGGCCAACCCTGCAACGGTGTCCAGGATGCACGAACTGTGCAAGGCGCGCGAGATGCAGTTCATCATCGGCCAGATCACGGGCTATGCAGAGAAGGACGGCCGTCTCACGGGCGCCGAGGTCACGGAACCGGACGGCATGATCCGCGTCGTACCTCTGGACATGCTGCTGGTATTCTTCGGCTTGTCGCCCAAACTGGGCCCCATCGCCGGATGGGGACTGGACATCGAGCGCAAGCAGCTCAAGGTGGACACCGAAAAATTCGCCACCAGCATGCCCGGCATCTTTGCAGTGGGCGACATCAACACCTATCCCGGCAAGAAGAAGCTGATTCTGTCGGGCTTCCATGAGTGCACCCTGGCCGCCTTTGGGGCGGCGCCTTTCATCTTCCCGGACAAGACCATCCACCTGCAGTACACGACGACGAGCCCGAGACTGCACAAGTTGCTCGGCGTGGAGACGCCGGTTTTCGATTAGCGCCAGGCACCGCCGCCCTCCGAGAAGGGCCGGAGTTTGAAGCTATAATTTAAGGCTTGTTCCTCGATAGCTCAGTCGGTAGAGCGCCGGACTGTTAATCCGTAGGTCCCTGGTTCGAGCCCAGGTCGAGGAGCCACTCCAAAGCAAAGCCCAACCAGAAATGGTTGGGCTTTTTTCTGCCCGGAGCTCCAGTGTGAGCGCCCAGCCCTCGCATCGGCCGACACGAGGGCTTCGTATCGATCAGCGACTGGCGATGAACGCTGCCAGGTTAGCCTTGTCGGTAGCCGAGAGCGACGCCTGGAAGCCGGTCATCGGTGGAAGCTGAAACGCCGCCGTCAGCCCTGCCACGGTACTGCCGTTCTTGACGTTCAAGTTGTTGGTGGCTGGATCGGGGCCATGACAGCCGGAACAGTTTGCACTGAATATGGCCGCCCCCAAGACCGCTGGTGCCGGAGCTGGCGCGGGCGCGGGCGCGGGCGCTGGCGCTGGCGCTGGTGCCGGTGCCGGTGCCGGTGCCGGAGCTGGTGCAGGTGCAGGTGCAGGTGCAGGAGCTGGCGCAGGTGCCGGAGCAGGTGCTGGAGCCGGCGCTGGAGCTGGAGCTGGAGCTGGCGCTGGAGCCGGAGCTGGCGCTGGAGCCGGAGCTGTCCCGTCGGTTGGTGTCGCAGTCCAGGTGCCTTTGTCCCCAGTGGCAGGGCCGGTCAGCGTACCGCTCGCGCTTCCGTCGGCGGCAAGTGTGCCGGTGACGACGACCTTGCTATTGTCGCCAAGTTCGATAGTCAGATTCGTCGCGCCGTTGGCGCCGATGGTTCCGCGAACCTCAAAGCCCTTGGCGTCGTTGTCATCTTCTTCCTTCCCTTCCGACTTGCCATTGCGCCTGGTGGCGCGGAAGTCGGAAATCAGCGCACTCATAGCCACACGGAACGCATCCATGCGGGAAGCGAACTGGGTCTTGAACGTTGCCAGTGCCGCCTTCTGCGCCGCGCTCGGCCCATCGGAGCCGGACACGGCGCCGTTCGCAAGTGCAACCTTCAGTTGGTCCGATAAAGCCTTGAGGTCGGCGCGCAGTGCAACCTTCAGTGCCTTGCGGCTGGCTTCGAATTGGTCCTTCACGTCATTGGCGGTGGCCACCGTAGACGTCGCATCGGGAAAGAAACGTCCTTCAACTTCGGAGGTGACCTCGTCATCACTCTCGGCCATCAGATCCAGCCTGCCATTAAGGGTCAAGCCGGCGCTCGGGCCACTGTCGATCTTCCCGGCAAAGGTGAGGCTCAAGGTTTGCGCTTCGAACTCGGTCTTCCCGCTGCCGGAGGGCAGTTCGGTCGTGACCGACATGACCCCAGCGGATTCAAGTACCTGAACCGAGGGTTGGGTCAGAGCAGAGCCGCTGTCGCTCCCGCCTCCGCAACCAAACAGCACGGCAGTGGCCAGCCCGACGGCCGATGATCGAAAGTACGAATTTAAGAGAAGTCGTTTATTCACAGGGTGCTCCTAACGATTGATTTGGAAAGATCTGGGGAATCCGCGGTGAACCGATCCACCCCTCGCGGTCGGACCCGTCAAGAAGCCGTCCATGCCGCAAAGGTGTGTGAAGCTACTTCTTTTCTTCGCGGCGGCCGGTCACGGAGTGTTGTGAAGTGTTTTTTACTCAGTTTGCGATGTGCGAGCCATCCTGTGCAATGCGCGACCTGCCCCGTTAATCGGCACGGTTCCGCTTGATCGCGAAACACGGTCTGTGCAGTGCCGACCTTAGCGGTGCGAACGCAGTGATTCCACAACTGGCGACTCTTGAGGCCGCACCCGTGTTGAGGCAGGATTGGATGCGGTCGAACGCGACGCAGCGCGCTTACCGCGCCGGTTGTCGACCCACAATTGAGCCCACGTCGAGGGGCCAAACAACAAGAGCTCGCACGCGAGTACGGGCTCTTCCACTATTCGGGGCCTGCGGCGCCCGCCCCGGACAATTCGCGATCAGGGTGTGTATTTGAACGACAGTGAAACACGGGCACGGAAGGCCACCGCTTTGCCGCCCTCGACCTTCATGTCCAGTTTCGTAATTTCCGCGATGCGCAGATCGCGAAGTGTTTTCGCCGCGGTTGCAACCGCGCTGCTGGCCGCGTCTTCCCACGATATGGTGCTGGTGCCTACGACTTCCACGATCTTGTAGACGCCGTCTTCTTCGCCCTTCTTTGCCATGTCAACCTCACTTCAAAAGTGTTGATGATCGGAACGGAAACCCCATTCGCACTTCGCTGGGTGCGAACACGGATGATGGTATTCCTGCCAGGACAGTTCTGGCTCTGCAGTGACCGATGTTTGTTCTCCTGGGAGCCAGCACAATGTCGACTGCACCCATGTTCCAGGCCCTTCTTCGCTCCCCATGAATCTCCCCTGGCTCGATCCCGGCGAACCTTTTCCCAACGCCAGCGAAGCGTGGGACGCATCGCAGCCGGCACCGGGCCTGCTCGCAGCTGGCGGCGCCCTCGACGTCGACAGCCTGCACCGGGCGTATTCGGCCGGCATCTTTCCCTGGTTCAGCGAAGGCCAGCCGATCCTGTGGTGGAGCACGGAGCCGCGGATGGTCTTGTTCACCGACGAGTTCAAGCTGCACCGATCGCTGCGAAAAACGCTGGCGCGGTTCATCGCCGATCCCCGCTGCGAGATGCGCATCGATACCGCTTTTGCAGAAGTGATCCATGCGTGCTCGCTAAGCGAACGGCCCGGCCAATCCGGCACCTGGATCGTGCCGCAGATGGTGAGAGCGTATGAGGCCTTCCACCGTGCCGGTTTCGCGCATAGCGTGGAGGCGTGGATCGGCGGGCAGCTGGCCGGCGGCCTGTACTGCGTAGCCATCGGGCAAGCGGTCTTCGGCGAATCGATGTTCACGCGCGTGGCCGATGCATCGAAGATCGCACTGGCCGGCCTGACGGCGTTCTGCCGGCACAACGGCATTGCGTTGATCGATTGCCAGCAGAACACGCAGCACCTGGCTTCGTTGGGTGCGCGTGAGATCGCACGTGCCGATTTCGTCGCGCATGTCGCGCACAAAGTGCGTAAACCGCCGCCGCATTGGCGCTTCGACCCCGTATACTGGGACGAACTTTTGCCGCCGAACCCTTCAGCGTGACACTCCTCAAGGACCTTCCGCTACAGACCCTGCAGTTCTATGCGACGGCGCCCTACCCGTGCAGCTATTTGCCGGGCAAGCAGGCCCGCTCGCAGGTGGCCACACCCAGCCACCTGATCCATAACGACGCGTACTCCGATCTGGTGACCAACGGATTTCGCCGCAGCGGTATGTTCACGTACCGGCCGTACTGCGATGGTTGCCGCGCCTGCGTGCCGCTGCGGGTGCTCAGCGAACAATTCCGCCCCGACCGAAGCCAGAGACGGGCCTGGGCACGCCACCAGAACCTGCAAGCGCGGGTGCTCAAGCTGTGTTTTGTGCCCGAGCACTATCACCTGTACCTGCGCTATCAGACGGGCCGCCACGCCGGCGGTGGAATGGACCACGACAGCATCGACCAGTACACGCAGTTCCTTCTGCAAAGCCGCGTCAATTCGCGCCTGGTTGAATTTCGCGAAAGCCGGCCGGACGGCTCGGCCGGCGCGTTGCGAATGGTCTCGATTCTGGACGTACTCAACGACGGCATCTCGGCGGTCTATACCTTTTACGAGCCCGACGGTTCGGCCAGCTACGGTACCTACAGTGTCTTGTGGCAGATCGAACAGGCGCGGCGTTTGAACTTGCCGCACGTTTACCTGGGCTATTGGATCGGCCAAAGTCCCAAGATGAACTACAAGGCCCGCTTCGTTCCCCACGAAGTCCTGGTGGATGGCGACTGGATCCCGGGCGGGGACCGCTGAAACTTGCCATAGGCTCTCGAGTCGCTGGACTCGATTTCACATGATAAAATACAGGCCGCTTCATCCAAGCCAACCGTAGCCATGAGAAAAACCGACCCGGGCGCCCCCGTCACTCCCACCATCCAGGTGATCGAACGCATGTTCGCGCTCATCGATGTGCTGGCCTCGCGCGAAGAGGCCGTATCGCTCAAGGAGATCAGTGAAAAGACGGGGCTGCATCCTTCCACAACCCATCGCATCCTCAACGATCTGGCGACGGGCCGTTTCGTGGACCGGCCCGAGGCTGGCAGTTATCGGCTCGGCATGCGCCTGCTGGAACTGGGCAATCTGGTCAAGGGTCGCCTGAACGTTCGTGACGCGGCGCTGGCGCCGATGCGCGAGCTGCACAAGCTGATCCAGCAACCCGTCAACCTGAGCATGCGCCAGGGCGACGAGATCGTTTACATCGAGCGGACTTACAGTGAACGCTCAGGCATGCAAGTGGTGCGCGCCATCGGCGGCCGGGCACCGCTGCATCTCACCTCTACCGGCAAGCTGTTCCTGGCGGCGGACGATCCACAGCGCGTTCGCGCCTATGCCACCCGCACCGGCCTCGCCGGCCACACCAAGAACAGCATCACGCAATTGCCGATCCTCGAGCGCGAATTGGCGAAGGCGCGCCAGTACGGGGTTGCCCGGGACAACGAAGAGCTGGAGTTGGGCGTGCGATGCATGGCTGCCGGCATCTACGACGACCAGAGCAAGCTGATCGCGGGGCTGTCGATTTCCTGCCCAGCCGACCGGCTGGACGAGGGCTGGCTCAACAAGCTGCAAGCCACCGCGAACGCGATTTCAGCGGCGCTGGGGTACAAGATGGCCCCCCAACGGGTCGCAGCGTAATCCGCTACGCTCCAGAACGAAACACGGCCCCGATGGGGCCGTGTCCTTTTTATGCGGTTTAACTATTAACCTGCCGGATCACGGTATTAACGGACGGCGGCGCGACAAGCGGATTGTTTTCCACCCAGCGGCGCACGCGCTCGGCGTCGGCGATACGGCTGAGCTTGCCGGCCGAATCCAGGAACACCATGATGAGCTTGCGGCCGGCTATCTTGGCTTGCATCACGAGACATTGGCCGGCTTCGGAGATGTAGCCGGTCTTCTGCACGCCGATGTTCCAGTCGGGGTTCTTCACCAGCCGGTTCGTATTGTTGTACTTCAGCGTGCGGCGACCCACCGCCACCTCATGCCCGGGGGACGTAGTGAGTTCGCGCAGGACGGAGTCGTCGTAGGCGACGTTCACCAGCGTTGCCAGGTCATGCGCACTGGACTGGTTGTGGCTGGACAGGCCGGTGGGCTCCACGTAACGGGTGTCGTTCATGCCGAGCATCTTGGCCTTGGCGTTCATCAACGAGACAAAGGAAGTGACGCCGCCGGGGTAGGTGCGGCCCAGCGCGTGAGCGGCTCGGTTCTCGCTGGACATGAGTGCCAGATGCAGCAATTCGCCGCGAGTGAGCATGGTGCCCACGCGCAGGCGCGAGCTGCTGCCCTTTTCGGTGTCGACATCGTCCTGGGTGATGGTGAGCATCTCGTCCATCGGCAGCTTGGCTTCACTGACGACCAGGCCGGTCATCAGCTTGGTCAGCGAAGCAATCGGCAGTACCGCGGAATCGTTCTTGCTGAAAAGCACCTCTTGCGTATCCTGGTCGATGACAAGCGCAACGCTCGATTTCAGGTCGAGCTGATCTTGCACCGAGTGCAGGCCGGCCAGCTGGCCATACGACGGCCGGGCCGGCACTGCGGCGATTCGCACCACCGATTGACGTTTGCCGGCGAAAGAGCGGACGACGCGCTTGTGCGCGCTGGGGTGCGTTTTCTTGGTAACCGTCTTGCGGGGGGCGGCATCCGCGACGGCCGGTGCGAGACCGATGAGTAGGGCGGCCAGGGCGACCGAATGGAAGAGGCGGTTCAAGGATTGGCTCATCGCAGTCGGTGCTTTTGGGGTGTTTACTATTCCAGAACGCTACAAGGTCCCCATAAGTTTACTCAAGAAGAAAAAGTTACACAAGATCAATGACTTGTGTAACTTTCTTAAGTCATCACCGCAATTATAGGGAAAGCCCTTATCCCTGTGCGGCAACGCTGTCGGCTTTATTTTGTAATTTGTTCAATGCACTGAGATAGGCTTTGGCGGACGCGACCACGATGTCAGGGTCGGCACCGACGCCGTTGACAACTCGTCCGGAGTTCTGCAGGCGCACCGTCACCTCCCCCTGGCTTTCAGTCGAACCGCTGATCGCGTTGACCGAATAGAGCACCATTTCCGCCCCGCTCTTCACGTGCGTTTCGATCGCCTTCAGCGATGCGTCGACCGGACCGTTGCCATCCGATTCGCTGCGCACTTCCTTTCCTTCCACGGTGAAAACGATCACCGCGTGCGGCCGTTCGCCGGTTTCGCTATGTTGCGACAGCGAGACAAAGCCGAACTGTTCCTTCTCGTGCGTCACGCTTTCGTCGCTGACGAGGGCCAGGATGTCCTCGTCGAAGATGTCGCTCTTGCGGTCAGCCAGTTCCTTGAACCTGGCAAAAGCCGTGTTGACATCAGCCTCGCTGTCCAGCGCCACACCCAGCTCCTGCAGGCGCTGCTTGAAGGCATTGCGGCCCGACAGCTTGCCTAGCACGATCTTGTTGGCACTCCAGCCCACGTCCTCGGCGCGCATGATCTCGTAGGTGTCGCGGGCCTTCAGGACGCCGTCCTGGTGGATCCCGCTGGCATGGGCGAAGGCGTTGGCGCCGACCACAGCCTTGTTCGGCTGCACTACGAAGCCCGTGGTCTGGCTGACCATCCGGCTGGCGGCGACGATGTGCCTGGTGTCGATGCCGACATCCAGGTTGAAATAGTCGCGCCGCGTCTTCACCGCCATCACCACTTCTTCGAGCGAGCAGTTGCCGGCGCGCTCGCCCAGCCCGTTGATCGTGCATTCGACCTGCCGCGCGCCGCCGGTCTTCACACCTGCCAGCGAATTGGCGACGGCCATGCCCAGATCGTTGTGGCAATGCACCGACCAGACGGCCTTGTCGGAATTGGGAATGCGCTCGCGCAGCGTTTTGATGAACAAGCCGTACAGCTCGGGCACGGCATAGCCGACGGTGTCGGGCACATTGATGGTCGTCGCGCCCTCGGCGATCACGCTCTCCAGCACCTTGCACAGAAAATCCATGTCGCTGCGGTAGCCGTCTTCGGGCGAGAACTCGATGTCCGCGCACAGGTTGCGTGCAAAGCGCACCGACTGCTTCGCCTGCTCCAGCACCTGCTCGGGCGTCATGCGCAACTTCTTTTCCATGTGCAACGGCGAGGTCGCGATGAAGGTGTGAATACGGCCGCGCTGCGCAGCGGCCAGCGCCTCCGCCGCTCGCGAGATGTCGCGGTCGTTCGCACGCGACAGCGAGCAGATGGTGGAGTCCCTGATGACCTTGGCAATGGCCTGTACCGCCTCGAAATCGCCATTCGAGCTCGCTGCGAAGCCGGCCTCGATCACGTCGACCTTCAGGCGCTCGAGCTGGCGCGCGATGCGCACCTTCTCGTCCTTGGTCATTGACGCGCCGGGCGACTGCTCGCCGTCGCGCAGGGTGGTGTCGAAAATGATCAGTTTGTCTGCCA
>DATNCB010000214.1:0-1685 GCA_035571715.1 Ramlibacter sp. | reverse complement strand
TCCTGGATGCGCTTGATCAGGCCCTTGAGCTTGGCATCGGTGATGAACTTGTCGTAGACCGGTTTCATCGCGTTCTGGAACGAGGCCTTGTCCACCTTGATGATTTCAGCGCCGCCGGCCTTGACGATGGCCAGCGATTTTTCTTCGCGGTCGTCCCAGAGCTTGCGCATATAAGGAACCGATTCCTTGGCGGCCTGACGAATCGCTTTCTGGTCTTCGGGGCCCAACGTATCCCAGGTACGCTTGGAAAACAGCAGCATCTCGGGCGCCATGGAATGCTCGGTCACCGAATAGTACTTGGCCACTTCGAAGTGGCGCGAGCTTTCATAGGACGGATAGTTGTTCTCCGCGCCATCCACCAGCCCGGTCCTGAGCGCGGTGTAGACCTCGCCGTACGGCATCGGCGTGGCGTTGGCGCCCATGGCTTCCAGGAGGGACACCCATAGGTCCGATTGCTGGACGCGGATCTTCAGGCCCTTGGCATCGGCCAGGCTCTTGACGGGCTTCTTCGCGGTATAGAGCGAGCGGGCGCCGCTGTCGTAATAGGCCAGGCCAATGAAACCCTGCGGCGCGCACGCCGCCAGGATCTCCTCGCCCACAGGGCCGTCCAGCACGTGGCGCATGTGCTCCTTGCTGCGAAACAGGAACGGCATCGTCGGCACCTGGGTCTCCGGGCAGATGTTGTTCATCGGCGCGATGTTCACGCGAGTCATCGCCAGGGCGCCGATCTTGGTCTGTTCGATCGTGTCTTTCTCGTTGCCGAGCGCGCTGTTGTTGAATACCTTGATGCTGTGCTTGCCATTGGTCAGCGTCTTCAGGCGCTCGCCCATGAATTTCACCGCGTCCACTGTGGGGTATCCGTCGGGATGGATGTCGGCCGAGCGGAACTCCGTGGCTTGCGCTACGACGCCAAGGGCAGCAATTGCGCCAGCCACGATGAGCTGGCGCCTGAACTTGAGTTTCATGTCTTCCTCTCGGTTGTGGAATGTTGAACGAAGGCCGGCTCCGGCAGGCCCTTTGCGCCCGGCGACAGCGCGAACACACCGCCTGCCAGGGGCTGGTCCGACAGGGCTATGCCTTCCGGCCTGATCGAAGTTACGTAGAGCGTGTCCAGTTGCGGGCCGCCGAAAGCGCACATGGCCGGCTTCTTGACCGGCAGTTCGAGCGAGCGGTCCAGCTTTCCGGCTGGCGTGAATCGATGCACCAGGCCCGCGTCATTGGCGCAGATCCAGTAGCAGCCGTCCTCGTCGACCGCGGCGCCGTCCGGCCGGCCGGGCAGCGGTTTCATGTTCACGAACAGGCGCTTGTTGGACGGCGTTCCGCTGTCGACGTCGTAGTCGTAGGACCAGATGCGCTGGACCTGCGGATGCGAGTCGCTCAGGTACATCGTTCGGCCATCGGGGCTGAACGCCATGCCGTTGGAGACGATCAGCCCCTCGACCAGCGGCCTGAGCGCCCCATCGTCCTCGAGCGCGTAAACCAGGCCCACGCTTTGAGCTGCGGCCATGTCCATCGACATGGTGCCCGCGCGAAACCGGCCCTGGCGGTCGCAGCGCCCATCGTTGAAGCGCATCTTGGGCCGCGCATGATGGACCGCCGCGAGGCGAGGGCCTTGCAGCTCGCCTTGTGAATCAGCGCGCAGATGGAACACACCGGTTTCCATCGCACAGACCCAGCCGCCGCTG